>JABXIM010000223.1 GCA_013373085.1 Oceanospirillaceae bacterium
CGTCACTCTGAGTGTTTCGGAGGTAAGGAGAAACCGAAAGAGTCCGTAAGGGTTGTGTATTGCCATCACCCTACAGATTCTTTCGGTCATTCACTTTGCACTATGGCAAGTGAATTTTCACAGAATGACGTGCTAAATAAGTATCTCCTTCACTCTACCTACCTGGCCATCTTCCAGCCGCACTTTGATGCCATGGGGATGAGAAGGTGATTTAGTGAGTAAATCCTTCACAAAGCCATGAGTGAGTTTGCCGGTTCTTTGGTCTTGCTTGAGGACGATGTTGACCTCAGTGCCGGGTTTAATATCTGCTCTTCTTGTTCCGTCCATTAGATTTCTTCTAAGATTGATGTGCCTTCTGACTGATCTCCCGATGTCCACTGCCAGTCTTCATGCAGCCTGATTTTACCATTGGGAAGTATTTCCGGGGTAGAAGTACACCTACCAGTATTTTGTTTCAATTCGGTATTTACCTGAGTGTAGTTCATTTGAATCACTCCATTCTCATCTACCGTGCCTTGCAACCAACCTTCCATAATCTTCCCTCCAAAATACTGACAAACCAGTTGATTGCCTTCTTGCTTGTAATGAAAGATCAAATCTCCCGACACCTCTCCATTCGGTGAGTTTTCTATGGCTCTGAATCGTTTGTCGTTGTAGTTAATCATCCGTTTGGTAGGGATTTTATCGCTTATTTATTTTTTCCAGAAGTTGGTTCGGTTCAATAATTTCTGTTCCCTCAAATGGATTTAGTTCTAATAAGTCTTGGTCTCCTGTGACTAGATAGTCAGCCTGTGAAGCTTTTATCAAGCCAAGTAAAAAATTGTCTTTAGCATCTCTACAAATGTTTGGGTACTCACTGACTTCATATAGAGTTCCTAAAATGTTCATGAGTTTCAGAAGTTCGCTGACTTCTTGTTGGTCGAAATATCTTTGGAATTTCTTTCTGGAGGTTACTTCTTTCAGTTCAATCAGAAGTTGATGGGACAGTACGAGTTCAATTTTTCTTCCTGAAAGTAGCTCGGTTAGATTACCCAGCTGCCGACCTATAAGGTAACTAATCCAAATATTGGTATCGAAAATGACTTTAATGCGAATTTCTCTTGTCATAGAGGTCTTGTCGAACTTGCTCTACTTCTGCTGTTATTTCATCCATCGAGAGTTGATCAGTTCGGAAAGCACTTAGTAGTTCAGTTAGTTTGGATCCAATGGTTTCTTTTTCAAGTTCCTGTGAAATCTTGATTTTTTGATCTCCTGGTAGGTTCCTAACCAACTCGAGTATTTGAGAGAAAGAAAGGTTCATGTTCGCTTCCATAATTTAAAGTTACGAAAAATCAGTACCATACGTTTATTAGTTAAGAACCAAATCCCCTCTAACCTCACCATTCGGTGAGTTCTCAATAGCTCTGAATCGTTTGTCGTTGTAGTTGATCATTTGTGGAAATGGTATTAAATCCCATTTATATATGGGCTATGAGCCTTTTCTCTTCTTCAAAATTTTAAAAATTCGATTGTTAATGATTTCTGACAGGTTCCAATTGTACAGTTTAGGGTCTGTTGTACTGTAAAATGCAACAACAACCGCGTCTATGTCCTCATCATATTCGGCAAAACTTTGATAGCCCGGAACCCAACCCCCATGCTCAAATTCATAAACAGAGGCATATATTTCCCTTTCACCTGGTTTAAAAACCGATCCCTGCCTACCGGACAGGCTGGCATCATTCAAGGCCCTCAGGAAAGTACCTACATCTTCAGCGGTGGCATGCATGCCATGATCGTTTTCTTTTAAATCGTAAGGATAACCTTCATGATAGCCGCTCATGACATCTTCAATATTTACGTCACTTAATGAACCGAAAGTATGGTTAAGGTTAAGCGGTTCTAGAATTTCTTCTTGAATGAATTGGAAATTGCTATAGCCCAATTCATTATCCATGATCTTATTGATCAATAAGTAATTGGTATTGCAATACTCATAGTCTTCACCGGGTTCAAAGTTGGCGGGTTTGTCCAGAATCAATGCAATGCTTTCTTCAAAGGTTTTAGTAGGAGCCGCCCAGAAATCTGGGGCATCAGTGAAATTGGGAATACCACTTCTGTGCTGAATCATTAAACGCAAAGTAATTTTCTCTGCGTTTTCAATTCTTCCGACAAGTTCCGGTAAATAGTCTGCAATTGTTTTGTCCAGAGAAAGGCGTCCATCATTCACCAGTTTAGTGACTGCCACGGCATCATATAGCTTGCTAATGCTGGCAATCTTAAACAGGGCATCCGGTTTGGCTGGAATTTTCAAGTCTCGATTATGCCAACCTGCCGAATAATACTCTGGTGGTTGACCAGCTCGATCTACATAGACAATCATGCCATCGAACCCATGATCGATGGCTTGCTCTAACTGCCCTTGGACTGTATCTGGTAGAGGAAGTATCCAAGCTTTCACCAAAAGCCATGGCACAAAGTATAAGGAGATTACTGTGCCTAGCAGTAATACTATTCTAAATATCTGTTTGCCTCGTTTCTTAGTCATTTTTACTGACCAGGCTAATTGCTCATGTTGGGTTTTTCAGCGCTGGTGATCAAACTTACTGAAATTTCAGTATTGAGCCAGTTTTCATCGATTTTGAATCGGTAGTAGTTGTAGATGATGATTGGTTAACGTCCAGATATAGCACGTGCCTCTGGACTTTTTAAATATCTACTAAAGTATCGGTTTTGCATTTCAGTTTCAAGCAACTCAGTAGAGGTATGTGCTATATCGCCTGTTAGGAGCTTTCATTTTCTTCGGTAAACAATCCATCTAGTTCATTGAATAGAATTCTGAAGTGTTCGAAATCTGCAGGATTTAAGGAATTCAAAGATGTCGAGAAGGTGGTCTTATTCCCTTGAATTTCGAAAACATTAGTTGATAAAATATTATCTCCCTTAAGGTTATGACTTTCTAGAATTGGATTCTCAAAGTAGTGTTCCATAACAAAATAGCGTTGAGTTATATTGTTAGTGGTTACAAAATCAGATCGATGCTCGGGAACAGGAAGAAGTAATCCAAAAATTCGTTTAGAAATATGCTTCCTTGATATGGTTTCATTGCTATGAGATTCAAAAATCTTATTATTTAAACCTTTGAATTGCTCATTTCCTTCACGGTCATTGTCGAACAGACCAACGATTTTGAGATCATTCGTAATTGTTGATATAAACTCAATGGTTCTTCTCACAGTATCTGCATTTCCAGATCGCTGTAATTCATTAGCATCTAATCCAGATGAAATAATGTGGTATGGTTGCTCAATATCTGGATTTAATTTTTGCCATGCCATCTCCATAATGGCTTTGTCGGTCTTACCTTCTGTCAGGATTATTATTTTTCTTAACTGACTTTCATCTAATGAAAATAAGTTATTCGCAAGTTCATTACTGACATTAGAATAGCTGTTGATTGGTAGACTTTTGACTTCTTTATCTTCAATAGCTTTCTTGTTTATGAAAAACAATTCTCCTTCTTCCGCTTTGCTTATTAGTCTATCGTTATGGGAAATAAGGAATGTTTGATAGTTGGTGTTGTTCTTAAGTTCGTCAATTAAGTTGGACTGAAGATTAGAGTGAATGTGAGAATCAGGCTCATCTATCAAGAGAACATTTAGACAATGCTCTTTCTTATTTATAAACTCAAGGGTAGAGAATATCTCAAGAATTTGAAGTAACCCACTACCTAAAAGAGAAAGTTCCACTTCTTTTTTATCTACTTCTTGTATTGTAATTCTGACGTATTCTTCGTCTTGCCGATTTTTATTCTTGAACCTTATCTGAAAGGTTGAATTGAAAACATTATTGAGCCTTGCTTCTAAGGACGAAAAGTTCCCTTCTTTCTCTGATTTAAGAATCTTGTTTCGGATAGACTCTTGTGATTTGCCCAGTGATATCTTCTTTAATAATTGCGCATTATTGTAGAAAGGCTCATTCTTTACTGAATGGAAAATAGGCCTAGTTTGATAGATAAAAATAGCTTCTCTGAGACTCAGACCAAACTCTAATATTTTATCCCTGAACTTATTAAAAGGTTCAATATCATATTTAACCCTTAGGTATGAATTTGGGATTCCTGGCTTTTCAAGTGCTATGCTTAAAGGGTACAACTCTTCTTCATGGATTAGTACTAAAGTAATTGTCAGTTTCTTTTTCCAATGCGAATGAAAAATATCGTTAAGATCCCTCAAACGCAGAAAAAAGAGACTTTCAAATCCCAAATAGCATGGAGTTGCTTGACCGTAAAATTTCTTGCCGTTGCTCTGAATTAGCCTGTCGAATGCGACTTTCCAAAGTTGAATGGCTTCTAATATGGTAGACTTTCCAATATTATTTTCACCAACTATATAGTTAAACTCCTCGTTTGCGTGATATTCAAGCTTTGTGAAAGTTTTGAAATTCTCAAGAGTTATTTTATGAATTCTCATATTAGAAAGTAGTTGCTAATACAAGTTAATCGGAATACAATAAAAATTGTAAAAAGCTGAATAATCTACTTGCGTCTTAGCTATTGCACATAACGTTCTGTGTATGGTACGTATCCCGAAGGGATGCACTATACACCTTGTTGTGGGTAGTTTTTAATAGTTTCCCAAATCGCTGCTATCCAATTTTTTCTGTTTCGAGTTTAGATTTGCCAATAAGGACGTATACTTTTCTTTGTTCATTCCACTAGCAGTATCTCTAAGTGTTTTAATCTTCTCCATCAAATGAGCTTTATCTTCTTCGTTATCTCTTTCATAAAGTGTATGAGGATTTAAGGTCAGGAAACCATCAATGTCTTTGCTGACGATTTTTAATATCTCATCATTCCAAAATGTCTTTCCTTCCGAAAATACCTTTTTCAAGTTTCTGTTTAAGCTTGAGTTTATTATTACTCTCGAAGATTTAGCAATTTTGATTTCAGCGTTATATACTTGAATAAAAGCTGGTCCAATAATTTCCTTGTCATTCCAAAAAATGTCTCCCCAATCAGCAGCGCCCCGAATTGTAAATCCTGCTTCTATTGCATTGCGCCAAATCACTGAAATTGTGTCAAAGAATGAAATTGTTCCAAGTATTACGTCTCCATAAATTGGCTTATCATCAAATCCAAAAGAGACAATAATGCTATCTGAGATGGATTGTACTCGGCATGGATATAGTCTTTTTGCTTTATTTTCTTTATCTGCTTCATACTTATCCATTTCATCATCCGAATGAACTGGCAAGTGATCTTTAAGTTCTAACAACTTGTCAAGAGGGTTCTCTAGTTTATCATTCCATTTATTTAGAATCTCATTTGAAAATCCTAGAATATCAAGAAAAGCTACTAAGCCACTCCCTTTATGTTCTTTTATATTACCTAGAATCATCTCTTTTAGTTACCCACAACGTTGGCTAATGACACAAATTTGTGTCATTATAATTTATATAGATAGTGAAAGAGTGTCATTAAGCCTCTGATATGGTTGGCTAATGACACTTTTTTAATAATTCCTTTATTTGGCGAATTAAAACTTTCGTCTCCCGACCCTACAAACTCTTCACTTCACTGATCAACTTCTCCAATGAGTCCTTGGCATCACCAAAGAGCATACGGTTTTTGTCGTGGAAGAAGAGGCTGTTTTCAATTCCGGCATAACCTTTACCCATGGATCGCTTCATTACAATCACATTCTTGGCATTGAGCACCTTGATGATCGGCATGCCATAGATTGGACTCGATGGATCATTTTCTGCCGCAGGGTTCACTACATCATTAGCACCAATCACGAGTACCACATCCACGTTGGACATGTCGTCATTGGCATCTTCCATTTCCAGGAGCTTAGGGTAGGGCACATCGGCCTCGGCTAAGAGCACGTTCATATGGCCCGGCATACGACCTGCCACCGGGTGGATGGCATAGTTCATTTCCACGCCTTTTTCATCCAGTATCTTCTCCAGGTTATGCACTGTATGCTGTGCCTGAGCCACTGCCAGACCATAACCCGGAACCACCATTACTTTTTGAGCATAAGCTAAAAGAATGGCAGCATCGGTTACGCCAATTTCTTTGATGGTGCCTTCCTCACCATGAGCTCCGGCAGCAGCCCCACCACCTCCAAACGAACCAATAATAACATTGGTCAGAGAACGGTTCATGGCAGTACACATGAGCACGGTCAGGATGGTTCCGGCAGAACCTACCAGAATCCCACCGGTGAGCATGGCCTGGTTGCCATAAAGGAAACCACCAAAAGCGGCTGCCATTCCGGTAAAGCTATTCAGGAGGGAGATTACCACAGGCATATCTGCTCCACCAATCGGCATCACGAAAAGGACGCCATATAGGAGGGAAACGCCTAATAAAATGTAGATGTAGAGCGCCTGAGGCTCGGCTGAAGTACCAATAAAGATGGCCATGCCCAGAATTCCCAAAAGCAGGATAATGTTCAGTATTTGTCCGGCAGGAAGTGCCTTATCGCCAATTTTTCCTTCCAGCTTGCCATAGGCAATGATACTTCCAGAAAAGGAAACCGATCCGATGATAAGCCCCAGAATGATGACAATGAGCATGCCCGTTTCAATGTGGCCGGTTCTCAACACATGGTCGAATTCAACGAGTGAAATCACTGCCGCACAGGCGCCTCCCATTCCATTAAAGAAGGAGACCATTTGAGGCATGGCTGTCATTTTTACCTTCA
>JABXIM010000233.1 GCA_013373085.1 Oceanospirillaceae bacterium
GATATCGCCGCCGGCACAGAACGCCTTGCTGCCTTCACTGTCGAGCAGCACCGCGACCACACGCTCGTCGTCGCGCCAGGCGTCGAGCTGAGGCTGGATCAGGTCGACCATCTCCAGCGTCAGGGCATTCAGCGTACGCTCGGCATTGAGGCGGATTTCGCCGATCAGGTGCCCGTCGGCCGTCGGGTGTTCGGTAAAGAGTACGGCGCTCATAGGATCCTCCTCAGCGGTTCTTCCATTCGGGCGTGCGCTTCTCGAGGAAGGCGTTGACGCCCTCGCGCTGGTCCTCGCTGTCGAACAGGTCGACGAACAGCTCGCGCTCGAGAATGTAGCCCTGGTCCAGCGGGCGGCTGCGGCTCGATTGCACCAGCATCTTGCAGGCGGCGACCGCCACCGGGCTCTGTCCGGCAACCTGTTCGGCCAGCTGCAGCGCCCGTTCCAGTCCCTGCCCCTGCTCGACCACTTCCTCGACCAGGCCGATCTTCTCAGCCCGCGCGGCATCGATGCGCTCACCGCAGAGGATCATGCGCTTGGCCCAGCCCTCGCCCACCAGCCAAGCCAGGTTCTGGGTGCCGCCGGCGCAGGGCAGCAACCCGACCTTGGCCTCCGGCAGCGCCATCTGCGCCTGCGCCTCGGCGATACGGATATCGCAGGCCAGCGCGACTTCGAGACCGCCGCCCATGGCGAAGCCGTTGATCGCCGCGATCGAGACGCCGCGAAAACGGCTCAGGGTCTCGAATGCTTCGCCGAAACGGCGTGCCATCTCCCGTGCCACGGCATGATCGCCGTCCGCGAACAGCTTGAGGTCGGCACCGGCGGAAAAGAACTTCTCGCCCTGCCCGGTCAGCACCAGCGCGTATATGTCCCGGTCGTCGTTCAGTTCCTCGACCAGCCCCTTGAGTCCCTTCAGGCTCTCGGCGGTCCAGGTGTTGGCCGGCGGATTGTTCATGGTCACCAGGGCGACGTGGCCGCGGCGTTCGCAGATCAGAGTGTCATTCATCATATTGCTCCCGGTTCCTGTCGCCGTTACAGCAGCTCCGCCGCCCCTTCGCTCAGCAGTCGCCGCGAAATGATCAGGCGCATCACCTCGTTGGTACCCTCGAGAATGCGGTGCACGCGGCTGTCGCGCAGGTAGCGCTCCAGCGGGTATTCCTTGATATAGCCGTTACCGCCGAACAGCTGCAGCGCCTCGTCGCAGACCCGGTAGCCGATGTCGGTGGCGAAACGCTTGGCCATGGCACAATAGGCGGTGGCATCGGCGTGCCCGTTATCGAGCTTGCTGGCGGCCAGGCGCACCAGCTGACGGGCCGCCACCAGTTCGGTGGCCATGTCGGCCAGCTTGAACTGCAGCGCCTGGAAGTCCGCCAGACGCTGACCGAACTGACGCCGCTCGAGCATGTAGTCGCGGGCGTCATTGAGCGCCTGCTGCGCGGTACCCAGCGAGCAGGTCGCGATGTTGATGCGCCCGCCGTCGAGGCCTTTCATGGCCAGCTTGAAGCCTTCGCCTTCGTTTGCCAGCAGGTTGCCCACCGGCACCTTGACGTCCTCGAAGGTGATCATGCGGGTCGGCTGACAATTCCAGCCCAGCTTGTCCTCCTTGCGGCCGTAGGTGATGCCGTCGCTGTCGGCGTCGATCACCAGAGCCGACACGCCGCCGGCGCCTTCGCCGCCGGTACGCGCCATCACCACCAGCACATCGGTGCTGCCGGCGCCGGAAATGAAGCACTTGCTGCCATTGACGATATAGTGATCGCCATCGCGGCGGGCGCTGGTTTTCAGCGAGGCGGCGTCTGAACCGGCGTTGGGTTCGGTCAGGCAGTAGGAGCCGAGTTTGTCGCCGGATATCAGTTCCGCGGCGTAGCGGTCGCGAACCGACGCGCTGCCGAAGGTCGCCACCATCCAGGTCACCATATTGTGAATCGTCAGGTAAGCGGTGGTGGAGGTGCAGCCCATGGCCAGCTGCTCGAAAATGATATGAGCATCGAGCCGGCTCAGCCCCATGCCACCCAGCTCTTCGGCGGTGTAGAGACCGCAGAAGCCGAGCTCGCCGGCCTTTTTCAGCACTTCGACGGGAAAATGGGCCTGCTGGTCCCATTCCGCCGCATGCGGTGCCAGTTCGTTATCGGCAAAGGCCCGCGCCATATCGGCGAAGGCCACCTGATCTTCATTCAGTTCAAAGTCCATAGGTCTAACCCCGGTCTGAATAGAGGGGAGAAAATACCCTCCCCCGTACTCAAGTGTATTACTTCAGCGCGATGGTCATGTTCGGCCCCGAGGCGATATCGTCCTCGAACCAGCGCGCAGTCACGGTTTTGGTCTCGGTATAGAATTTGACCGCCTGCTTGCCGTAGGCGTGCTGATCGCCGTAGAAAGACTTGCGCCAGCCGGTGAAGGAGAAGAACGGCAGCGGCACCGGCACCGGCACATTGATGCCGACCTGACCGACCTGGATCTCGTGCTGGTATTTGCGGGCGGCGGCGCCCGAGGCGGTGAAGATGGAAGTGCCGTTACCGTAAGGATTCTCGTTGATCAGCTTGATGGCCTCGTCCAGGGTGTCGGCTTCGATGGCGATCAGCACCGGGCCGAAAATCTCCTCGCGGTAGATCGACATCTGCGGCGTCACCTTGGTGAACAGCGTCGGGCCCACCCAGTTGCCGTCGGGCGCGCCCGGCACCACGCATTCGCTGCCATCGAGCAGGCACTCGGCGCCCGCTTCCTTACCTTCCTGGATGAAGCGCAGCACGCGTTCCTTGGCCTGGGGATTGATCAGCGGGCCATAACCGGCTTCGGGATCGTTCCAGAGCCCCGGACGTACCTGGGCCAGCGCCTCGCGCAGTTCCGGAATCCATTTGCGGGACTCGCCGACGAAAACGGCGACCGAGATCGCCATGCAACGCTGGCCGCCGGCTCCGACCGAAGCGCCGACGAGGTTGTTGATCACCTGCTGCTTCTGGGCATCGGGCATGATTACCATGTGGTTCTTGGCGCCGGCGAAGGCCTGGACACGCTTCATGTTATCGGTGCCGGTGCGGTAGATGTGTTCGCCAACCGCCACCGAACCGACAAAGGAGATTGCCGGGATGTCCGGGTGGTGCAGCAACTGGTCAACCTGTTCCTTGCCGCCGTGGATCACCTGCAACAAGCCATCCGGCGCACCGGCCTCCTTGAACAGCTCGGCCAGGCGCATCGGCGTCAGCGGATCCTGCTCGGACGGTTTCAGCACGAAGGTGTTGCCGCAGGCGATCGCCATCGGGAACATCCATAGCGGGATCATGGCCGGGAAATTGAACGGGGTGATGCCGGCGCAGACGCCGAGCGGCTGGGTATAGCTGTAGCAGTCGATCTTGCGGGCGACATTCTCGACCGTCTCGCCCATCGACAGCGAGGCGATATTGCAGGCGTGCTCGACCACCTCGATACCGCGCCAGACATCACCCTTGGCGTCCTCGAAGGTCTTGCCGGTTTCCTTCGACAGGATGGTGGCGATCTCGTCGTGATTGTCCTTCAGCAGCGCCTGGTAGCGCAGCATCAGGCGCGCGCGCTCGGATACCGGGGTTTCCTTCCAGCTCTCGAAAGCGGCCTTGGCAGTCGCCACGGCGCGATCGACCTCGGCGGCGGTGGCGCAGGGCGCCTGCGCGATTACCTCCTGGGTGGCCGGGTCGGTCACCGGGATCCAGCTTTGCGTTTCGCTCTGGACCATTTCACCGCCGATCAGAAGAGGGACTGTCTGGGTCATTGCTTATCACCTGCTTGTCGTTGTTGTCTGGCAATGCTCAATTTGTAACACAGCCCGGGACAGGTCCGGATTGATAATCTTGCGCAATTGATGGACTATATTGTCATTACATTAGGGAAAACCCTGGTTCCGCTAAATGAGTCATCCCTCGAGCTGGCCGCTATCGGTCGACAGCATCCGATTCGTTATTCCGCGGCGTATCGTCAAGGCAATGGCCGAGCACCCGCTGAGCGCTCAGCTCTACCCGCTGGGTATCGGCTATTACCAGCATGCCCGCGGTCACCGGATGCAGCGTGAGCTGCACGACGACTACCTGCTGATCTACTGCCTCGAGGGTCGGGGGCGGCTGCAAATCGACGGCAAAACCCGCACAGTAAGGCCTGGAGACCTGGTCCTGCTGCCACGCGGCCGCAGCCATCGCTACCATACCGAGCCCAGTGATCCCTGGACCATCTACTGGGTCCATTTCGACGGTCCGCTGGCCGGGGACTTTTTTGCCGCGCTGGATCCGGACCCGCAGTCGGCGCTGATTCCGCTGGGATTGCACTCCCGGCTGGCCGCCGATTTCGAAGCGCTTCTCGACGCCCGCCAGGCCAGCCACCAACGCGAGGCCCTGGTGCACTGCGCCAATCAATTACGCCAGCTCCTGACACATATTGCGCTACTTCGGCCATTGGCGAGACGCCAGAAAGATGACAGCCTCGACCTGGAGCGGGTACACAGCCTGATGCAGGCCCGGCTGCACGAGCAGCTCGATGTCGATACCCTGGCGGCCGCCGTGAACCTGTCCAAGTACCACTTCATCAAGAAGTACAAGGCGCTGACCGGTACCACACCGATCAACCATTTCATCCATCTCAAGATCGAGCGCGCCTGCCATTTGCTCGACGTCACCACCAAGGGCATCAACGAAATCGCCTGGGCGGTGGGCTACGAAGACGCCTATTACTTCTCGCGGATCTTCAAGAAATCGATGGGAATTTCACCGACGGAGTACCGGCGACTGCGTGTCGGGGATCTGGGGTACAAGGAGTAGGAGCTGCGCCCTCGCAGCGAACAGACTGCAGAATGGGTGAAACGACGCCCGGGCAATGATTTTCCGCCTCTAACACGGCCAGAGCGTCATGTAACCCATCATGGGACTTGACTCGGCACTGTGGCAATCGGAGGCCTTCATGGGTTACGCCGCCGCCCCAATCGCCTGCATGTCCGCAGAATCCTGCTGCTGGCGGCTCCAGCCATCCTGCAAAAGCTGGAGGAACCTGCGCGGTTTAGGCTGGCCTAACTGATTGATAAGGCCGAAGAGGAGTCATGCAATGGGCAAAGGCAGCAGTTACGTCTCGCGCACGCCGGGGGCCGACGGTCGCATCGCCTGGAGCGATGAGGAAAATTCGGTATGGCGCACCCTGATCGAGCGACAGCTCGACGCGATCAAGGGCAAGGCCTGCGACGAATATCTGACCGGCCTTGCGCAGCTCGACCTGCCGCGGGAGCGGATTCCTCAGCTTGGGGAGGTCAGCGAAAAACTGCGGGCTGCGACTGGCTGGTCTTTGAAAGCGGTGCCGGCCCTGATCAGTTTCGACGCATTCTTCGAAGCTTTGTCCAACCGGCAGTTTCCGGTCGCCACCTTCATCCGTCGCCGCGAGGAGCTGGACTACCTGCAGGAACCCGATATCTTCCACGAGATCTTCGGCCACTGCCCGCTGCTGACCAATCCCGCTTTCGCCCATTTCACCCATACCTATGGCCGCCTCGGCTATGCCGCGAGCAAGGAAGAGCGGGTGTTCCTGGCCCGTCTGTATTGGATGACGGTCGAATTCGGGCTGCTGAACACCCCGAAGGGGCTGCGCATCTACGGTGGCGGCATCCTGTCATCCCCCGGTGAAACCGAGTACGCGATCAACAGCCCGCTGCCGGAGCGCAAGCCGTTCGACGCTGTCGATGTGATGCGCACGCCCTATCGCATCGACATCATGCAGCCGATCTACTTCGTTATCGACGAGATCGCCGACCTCTACGCGATAGCCGAAATGGACCTGATGGACCTGGTACACCAGGCCCAGGCACTGGGGCTGCACCCGCCGAAATTCGACACCGAAGACAAGCGGGCAAGCTGACGGATATCGACACGTCTGGCTTCTGGCTTCTGGCTTCTGGCTTCTGGCTTCTGGCTTCTGGCTTCTGGCTTCTGGCTTCTGGCGTAGGTTGGGTGGAGCGGCGGAGCCGCGCAACCCAACACCCAGCAATCAAAGCAGCTCGACAGCCACCGCGGTTGCTTCGCCGCCCCCGATACACAGCGAAGCGACACCCTTCTTCAGGCCCCGTTGCTTGAGCGCATGCAGCAAGGTTACCAGGATGCGCGAACCGCTCGAGCCGATCGGGTGGCCCAGTGCGCAGGCGCCACCGTTGACATTGACCTTCGCCGGATCCAGTCCCAGCTCGCGAATCGCCAGCATGGTGACCACGGCAAAGGCCTCGTTGATCTCGAACAGGTCCACGTCGTCGCGCTGCCAGCCGGCCTTATCCAGCACCTTCTCGATGGCGCCGATCGGCGCGATGGTGAACTCCTCCGGCAGCTGGGCGTGGGTGGCATGCGCCACGATACGTGCCATTGGTGCAAGGCCGCGCTGCTGGGCCTCGGAGGCCGCCATCAGTACCAGCGCCGAACCGCCGTCGGAGATCGAACTGGAGTTCGCCGCGGTTACCGAGCCGTCCCTGGCGAATGCAGGCTTCAGACTACGAATCTTGTCGGGCCGCGCATTGCCTGGCTGCTCGTCCGTATCGACCTGGGTTTCGCTGGCCCGGCTGACCACGGTGACCGGCTCGATCTCGTCGGCAAAGGCGCCGTTCTCGATCGCCGCCAATGCCCGCTGCAGCGACTCGATCGCGTAGTCGTCCATCGCCTCGCGGCTGACCTCGAAACGGTCCGCGGCCTGCTGCGCGAAGGCGCCCATCAGCCCCCCCTTATAGGCGTCCTCGAGACCGTCACAGAACATGTGGTCGATCACCTGCCCGTGCCCCATGCGCATGCCCTCTCGCGCTTTAGGTAACAGATAAGGGGCCTGGCTCATGTTCTCCATGCCGCCGGCCACCATCACCTGCGCGGAGCCGGCCCTGATCTGGTCATGCGCCAGCATCACCGCCTTCATGCCGGAGCCGCACATCTTGTTGACCGTGGTGCAGCCCGCCGCAACCGGAATCCCGGCCGCCAGCGACGCCTGACGCGCCGGCGCCTGTCCCAGCCCCGCCGGCAGCACGCATCCCATCACCACTTCATCGACATCCGCCGCCGCCAGGCCGGCCCGCGCAAGCGCACCGCGGATAGCCGCAGCGCCCAGCTCGGGCGAACGCACCGACGACAGGCTGCCCATCATGCCACCCATCGGGGTACGGGCGGCGCCTACAATCACTACCGAATCCTGACTCATAGTAATCTCTCAGTTTACGTAAACGTCAATACAATATGACGAAGCATAGCACCGACTTCTCGCCGATGCACGGGCCTCCGCACATGCATGCATCTGCATGTTAAACGCTAAACTGCCACTTATCCGCTGGCGCCGGACAGGGAGCGAACCTTTGCGATAACAGGGAGAACGGCACTATGACCTCAACGACCGTCGGTTTTTTAACCAAACTGGCTTACGGCGTTGGACAGGTCGCCGAAGCGATCAAGAACAGCAGTTTCGAACTGTTTCTGTTCTTCTACTACACCCAGGTACTGGGACTGTCGGGCACCCTCGCGGGAGCAGCGCTGTTTATCGCCTTGTGTATCGACGGCATTACCGACCCGGTGATCGGGTCCCTGTCGGACGGCTGGCGTTCTCGCTGGGGACGACGCCATCCTCTGATGTATATTTCGGCGATTCCACTGGCTCTCTGCTTCTACTGCCTGTTTGCGCCACCATCCGGTTTGGAACAGCCAGCACTTTTCGCCTGGTTGACCCTGTTCGCCGTGCTGGTGCGTTTTTTCATGACGCTCTACCCGACGCGCGAACGTACCGAGCAGGTTCAATCGGAGTTGAAGACGCGCCGCGCCGCCGCCAACTGATACTGTCATCCGGCGCGCGCGACCGGCATGAAGTCGAAGGTATAAATCGGGATATCCTGCGTTTTGCGGGTGCCGGCGGTGGCATAGTGGAACATCGCGGCCGCCCGCGGCTTGCCCGACAGATTGTCGACCGAGCGGTGCATCAGAAAACTGTGAAAGATCAGGAGGTCACCCGGCTGCATCAGGACCGGCACCGCGGATTCAAAATCCTGATCGACGATCTCGACATAGCCATAGTTCGCGAGTGGACGCCGATCCGGCACATGATCATGAATGGGCTCGCGATGCGAGCCGGGCAGCACCAGCAGGCAGCCATTGTCGAGGGTCGCCTCACTGACCGCGAGCCAAACCCCGACCTGAGGCTGGTGATCGAGCGGCATATAATACGAATCCTGATGCCAGGGCTGCCCCCATGCGCCGGCATTCTTGAAGATGAACTGGCTCTGAAAGCAGTCGATATCGGGTCCCATTAGAATTTTCAGCGCAGTCAGGACTTCGATACATTGCACGAAACCTTGAAACGGTTCGCGGCGATGCAGGTTGAATACCTTGGAGATGTGATCTTCCGGATTCACGGCGGCGGCGTTGGGCTTGCTTTCCGGGATGATGATGGAGCCGTCGGCAACCAAAACGGTGGAGCCGTCAGGCAAGCTGGACGCTTTGACCTCCGGGTTATCCACCGTATGCGATCTGACAAAGTCGACGATATGTCCCAGCATATCGCGGCAGACGACAGGGTCGACCGCCTCCCGCAGCAGAATAAAGCCGTTCCTGTCCCAGTCCTCCCGGTAATTCGCTGTTTCCATTGCCGGCTCCTCCCCCCCGGCCCATGCCTCTGGCGACCGGGTTTGCCCGTATGGCTATTGTTATCAGAGTATAGATGTCTTCGCGGCCCGAACCGCTGGATGCCGGTGAGCCCGACACCCTACACGCCAGGCCACACATCTCACGCCCTATGGTATACCCCTACGACTTTAGTCTAATGCGCACTTTCGCAGTTATGACCCAAGCCCCAAATAACATCAGTCTTTTCAAATAGTTAAAATTACACTAACGACTAGGTTAAAATTTCGACTATTGTTAGATACGTATTTACGTTTACGTAAACATACATTAACCTCGGAGCCATCGATCCATGACTGACGAGACAACCTACTCCATCAGCGACCTGTCGCAGGAGTTCGATATCACGACCCGAAGCATCCGCTTCTACGAAGATCAGGGTATGCTGGCGCCGAAACGCCGTGGACAGACCCGGATCTACAGCCGCCAGGACAGGGTTCGCCTGAAACTGATCCTGCGGGGCAAGCGGCTCGGCCTGTCGCTCAACGAGTGCCGGGAGCTGATTCAGCTCTGGGATCACACCGCCAGCGGCAGCGAAATGCAGCTCGAGCTGATGCTGACCCGCATCGCCGAGCGACGGGCGGCCCTCGAGCAGCAGCTCAAGGATATCGAAATGATGCAGCGCGAACTGGACAGCTTCGAACGGCGCTGCCGGCAAGAGCTGGAAGACCTGCGCGGGGGACGGAAAGCGGCCGATTCGGTCGCCTGATATCGACGCGCCTGATGGACAACAAAAAAACAGGTTCTCCCCACGCGGCACGAACCACCATCAGGGATACGTATCGCCATGGCACAAACACGCAACAATGTCGGCCCAACCGCGCCGACGGTGCTCGACCTTCCGATCCCGCACCGGCGGGAGCTGCCCGAACCGTTGCAGCGCTACCTCGACAAGTGCGACGAGAAGCTTGGTCTGACGCCCAACGTACTGACCGCCTACAGCCACAAACCAGGCCAGCTCGAAGCCTTTTCCCGTTTCTACAACGAACTGATGCTCGGCGACAGCGGGTTGAGTCCGCTCGAACGCGAAATGATCGCGGTCGTGGTCTCGGCCTGCAACCGCTGCTACTACTGCCTGACCGCCCACGGCGCAGCGGTGCGCGAATACGCCGGAGACCCCGTGCTCGGCGAGCAGCTGGCGATGAACTACCGGGTCGCCGACCTGCCTCGGCGCCAGCGCGCGATGCTCGACTTCGCCGTGCGCCTGACCGAGTCGCCGGACCGTATCGCTGAAAGTGACCGACAGGCGCTGCGTGACGCCGGTTTCAGCGATACCGATATCTGGGATATCGCCGGCCTGACCGGTTTCTACAACATGACCAACCGTCTTGCCGCTGCCGTCGAGATGCAGCCCAACGCCGAATACCACGCCCGTCACAGAGGGCGAAGTCGCGACTGATTCAACGTTTTTCCAGATCCTGACGATAACAACAAGAGGTTTCAACGATGAGCGCATCTCTCCCCAGTTACACCAGCGGTGTCAGCGACAAGCCCCTGATCGGCATGACGATCGGCGACAAGCTCGACCAGATCGCCACGACCTACCCGGACAACGACGCTCTGGTGGTGCGCCACCAGGGCATCCGCTGGAGTTACCGCGAGTTTCAGCAGCAGGTGAATCGCTGCGCCCGTGCGCTGCTGGCAATCGGCATTGGCAAGGGCGACCGCGTCGGCATCTGGTCGCCGAACAACGCCCAGTGGACCACGCTGCAGTTCGCCACCGCCAAGGTCGGCGCCATCCTGGTCAATATCAACCCGGCCTACCGCCTGCATGAGCTGGAATACGCGTTGAACCACTCCGAAGCGCGCATGCTGGTGATCGCCGAACGCTTCAAATCCTCGGAATACACCCAGATGCTCTACGAGCTCGCGCCCGAGCTCAAGCAGGCCGAACCCGGCGCCCTGAAAGCGCAAAAGCTTCCGCACCTCGAGGTTCTGGTCAACCTCGCGGAGCAACCGTATGACGGCATGTGGCGCTGGCAGGACCTGCTCGAGCAGTCGTCCGGCACCGACGAAGGACAGCTCGCCGAGGTGCAGGCCGGGCTGCAGTTCGACGACCCGATCAACATCCAGTACACCTCCGGCACCACCGGATTCCCGAAAGGCGCCACCCTGAGCCATCACAACATTCTCAACAATGGCTACTTCGTCGCCGAGAGCATGAACTTTACCGACCAGGACCGGCTGGTGATCCCGGTGCCGCTGTACCACTGCTTCGGCATGGTGATGGGTAACCTCGGCTGCGTCACCCACGGCGCCACCATGATCTATCCGGGCGAGGGCTTCGAGCCGAAATCAGTGCTGGAAACCGTGGCCGAGGAACGCGCCACCGCGCTCTATGGCGTACCCACCATGTTCATCGCCGAACTCGATCATCCGGACTTCAGCCAGTACGACCTCAGCTCGTTGCGCACCGGCATCATGGCGGGCTCCCTGTGCCCGTCCGAGGTAATGAAGGCGGTCAACTCGAAGATGCACATGCAGGAAGTGCAGATCGCCTACGGCATGACCGAAACCAGCCCGGTATCGACCCAGACCGCCGCTGACGACCCTTTCGAGAAGCGCGTCACCACCGTCGGCCGTACCCAGCCACACCTGGAATCGAAAATCGTCGATCCGGCCAGCGGCCGGGTGGTGCCACGCGGCGAGATCGGTGAGCTCTGCACACGCGGCTACAGCGTGATGCTGAAATACTGGAACAATGAGGCCGCAACCCACGACGCCATCGACGACGCCGGCTGGATGCACACCGGCGACCTGGCGACGATGGACGACGAGGGCTACATCCAGATCGTCGGCCGTATCAAGGACATGGTGATCCGCGGCGGCGAAAACGTCTATCCGAAGGAGGTCGAGGAGTTTCTGTATACCCATCCGGCGATTTCCGACGTCCAGGTTACCGGCGTGCCGGACAAGAAATACGGCGAGGAACTGATCGCCTGGATCAAGTTGCGCCCCGAAGCGGACACCGTCAGCGCCGACGAGCTGCGCGAATTCTGCAAGGGCAAGATCACCCACTTCAAGATCCCGCGCTATTTCAAGTTCGTCGACAGCTTCCCGATGACGGTGACCGGCAAGATCCAGAAGTTCAAGATGCGCGAGATTTCGATCGAGGAACTCGGCCTGGACGACTGAGAGCACGGACAGCTATGGAGCACTACAGCCGCCACCTGCGCATCGAAGCGCTGCTGGATAAACTGCATACAGCCTACCCGCAGGGTGCCGATGGCTGGCAACTGGCGCCGGTCGACCAGCTGCACACCGGCGGCATCCAGGCGTCGCTTCGATTGCGCGAACGGCTGCAACGGCTCGGCAGCCGCCGTATCCTGGACATTGGCTCGGGTAGCGGCGGACTGATGCGGCTGTTGACGGAGCTGCCCGGCCTCCACGTTACCGGTCTCGACCTCTGTCATGACTTCAACCGTCTTAACCGGGGCCTCGCCGGTATCCACCGGCAGGCGCCGGAGCCGGCGTTGACCACGGCAGATGCCCGCGCCCTTCCCTTCGCCGACCAGTCCTTCGACGCGCTGGTGATGCAGCACAGCCTGCTCAACATGCCGGACAGTGAAGCCGTACTGCGCGAGAGCCTTCGGGTCCTTCAGTCCGGAGGTCATCTGCTGTTGCACGAACTCGTCCAGGGGCCGTCCCCGAAACCGCTGCTGTACCCGGTGCCCTGGGCCGACAGCGACCGGGACTCTCACCTTGAAAACACGGCTGCATTGCATCAGTTGCTGTCATCTATCGGCTTCGAGGTACTGGCGTCGCTCGACCTCAGTGCCGATGCACTGGCCTGGCGCCGGAGGCAGCAAGCCAAGGAAAACGACGACAGTCGCATCGCCAAAGCCCCCGCTTCACCTCGCTGGATTCTCGGCGCCGAATTTCCCCGCCGCGCCGACAACCTGATGCACAATCTCGCCGACGGCCGCATTGCCGTGATCGAACTGCTGGCGCGACGGCCCCGGTAACAGGCTGTTAATGCCGCGCAGGCTCTGCAACAGCTGTCTATACTCATGCAGACGACACCACGCCATCCATGGGGGCTTTCTGCGCGCCGAATGATGCGATTGCAGTCCCCGCCTCTGCGGCTGGTACAGGGAAAGTCCGCTGAAGACCGGACTGGAAGAGGAGCGCCCAACCCGCGGGCACGGCGCTTGGCTTGAAAAGGGGTGGCCGCCCTTGACCGCCAGGTACAGGGATTGGCCGGTTCACTAAAGGGAGAGACGACATGGTCATCATGTTGTCGGATTGGCAACCGGCCAGGGCGACCCGCTGATGGCCCTGGATAAGCGACGTCGACCGGCGCGTCTGATGCTGGCGCTGATTGCGGCCATTGCGCTGCTGGCCATACTGGTGATCTGGACAGCCCTGCTGATCCAGTCCGGTGCGCGCGCCTTAATCAACGGGGAGAGCCGCTGGTCCCGAAGCTACCAAAGCGCCATTTTCTATGCTGATAACTATGCCGAGAGCGGACACCCGGAGGACCTGCGCCTGGCACTGCAGGCACTGTCCGTGCCGTTGGGACATTACCATGCCCGGCAGGCGCTGGACCGCAACCCGCCCGGCCTGGCTGAGGCCCGACTCGGCTTCCAGGCGGGCGGCAAGAGCGAAAGCGACACCGAACTGATCATCTGGATATATCGCCACTTTGCCGGCCTGCCCTTTATCTCGGATGCCCTGGCAAGCTGGCGTGACAGCGATGACAACCTGCTCCGCCTGCACGCGCTGATCGCGGAAATCGTGCGGACCCGCACCGAGCCGGATGCCGAACTCATTGCGGCGCAGCGCGCCGAACTGCGCCGTATCACGCAGTCGCATGGACCGCTGGCGCAGGCGTTTTCGGCATCGCTGATGCGTGGCGAATGGGCACTGCGCACGGGCCTGATCGTCGCAAGCGCAGTAACCATGCTGTTGCTGTTGCTGATCAGCTGGCGATTGAGCCGTCGCCTGCTGGCCGCGCTACACGACGCCGAAGGCAAGTTCTACAACGCCTTCGAGCAGGCGGCGATCGGCATGGCGGAACTGGACCCCGAAGGTCATTTCGTCGAGGTCAACGATGCCCTGTGCCGGATTTTGCGCTACGATCGCGAGCAACTGCTCGGCACCCCGCTCAAGCGTTACACCCATGCCGATGACACCGACAGTGGCAACCGTCTCCTGTCCCGCTTGAACTGCGGAACCTCCCGCTTCGAATCCTTCGACAAACGCTATGTCCGCAGCGACGGCGAAACCCTCTGGACCCGTCTGACGGTATCGGCCGTGCGTGACCCGGGCCAGGAACAGCCACGCCTGTTCGCCATCATCGAAGACATCACCCATGCCCGCGAGTTGTCAGACGAACTGAACTATCGCGCCTGCCACGACGGCCTTACCGGGCTCTGGAACCGGCAGGAGTTCGAGCACCGCCTGAAACAGGCGGTGCAGGACGCCCATGCCGCGAACCACGAACATGTAGTGGCCTTCATCGACCTCGATCAGTTCAAGGTCGTCAACGATACCTGCGGTCACATCGCCGGCGACCACATGCTCTGCCAGGTCGCCCAGGTGCTGCGAAACCACCTGCGCGAGCATGACATTCTCGCCCGGTTGGGCGGCGACGAATTCGCCGTGCTACTGCTCGATACCGCCAGCGATGGCGCCCGACTGGCCGCGGGTAAGCTGCACCAGGCGGTACGCGACTATTGCTTCCACTGGCAGGGGCGTAACTTCAGCCTGTCGAGCAGCATCGGCCTGGCAGCCATCGACCGTGACACGCCCGACAGCACCTGGGCACTTCAGGCCGCGGACACCGCCTGCAACATGGCCAAGGACAGCGGCCGCTCCCGTATCCACTTCTACGTTGAACAGGACAGCGCCACCGCACACCGGCGCCGGGAAATGGAGTGGGTCAGCGGCATTCGCGATGCACTCGACAATGCGCGCCTGAAACTGTTCGCCCAGCGGATCACCCCACTGGGCGACGGCAAGGGCGAGCGTTTCGAGGTGCTGGTGCGCCTGACCGATGCCGACGGTCGCGAGCACCCGCCCGGCGCGTTCATGCCGGCGGCCGAGCGCTACAACCTGATTGGCGAGATCGACCGCTTCGTGCTGACACAGACGCTGCATATTCTGGCCCGGCACCGGGACCGCCTCGAGCGGATCGAGGCCTGCCATATCAACGTCTCGGCCCGCTCCATCGCCTGCCCCTACTTTCGCGAGGACGTTACCCGCATCATCAAGCAGCTGGCTCTGCCGGGGCCCCGAATCTGTTTCGAGATCACAGAAACCGCGGCGGTTTCGAGCCTGCATGACGCCCTCGCATTCATCGCCGCAGTGCGGACACTCGGTTGCCAGGTGTCTCTGGACGATTTCGGCAGCGGCCTGTCATCGTTCGGCTATCTCAAGAACTTGCCAGTGGATTTGCTGAAGATCGACGGCAACTTTATTCGCAACATTCACCAGAACAGCGACGACAGCGCCATCGTGCAGGCGATCAACCATGCAGCCCAGGCGCTTCAAAAGGCCACCATCGCCGAATTCGTCGAACAGGCTGAAGCCATCGCGGTGCTGCGTCATATTGGCGTCGACTATATCCAGGGCTACGCCCTGCACCGCCCTGAACCGCTCGAGCAACTGCTGGTACGGCTCGACGACCGCGCCACGGCCGGCCGGCTTGCCGCCGCCACCGAAGAGTAACGGCTATCACCATTCAGACCACCGCACCGCGCTTTACCACTCACCACTCACCACTCACCACTCACCACTCACCACTCACCAGTTAAGGGTATTCCCATACTCCATCCGGTAGACTAGAGTTATCGCCCCCGCTTACCCAAACGATTACAGCTATGAGCACTGCAAGAGAGCAGGCGCTGGAACTGGAGCTGGCGCGCTGCCGCCGCGAGGCGGATCGTTACCGTCTGCTGGCCGAACAGTCCACCGACATGATTTCACGCCATACCCCGACGCTGGACTGGACCTACGTCGATGTCAGCCCTGCGGTGGAGAAACTGCTGGGCTATCGCGCCGACGAAATTATCGGCACCCGAGGCTACGACCTTTTCCATCCGGACGACGCCGACAACCTGAGAAATCGCACCGCATCGGTCAGCTACCGCGGCGGTCTGTACACCAATGTTTTCCGCTACCGCCACAAGAATGGTCACTACGTCTGGCTCGAAACCACCAGCCGCACCATCCGTGACGACGCGGGAAACCCGCTGGAGATCATCTGCGTTTCGCGCGATGTCAGCTCCAGGGAACAGGCGCAGCTCGCCACCCGGCGCCTGGCCCGGGTGGTCGAAGCCTGCTCCGATATGGTGATGTTCTGTGTCGCCGACAGCCTGCAGCTTACCTACCTCAATGCTGCCGCCTCGACCACTCTTGGCACCGACCCCGCCGGCTCTTTGTCTTTCAACCTGCGCACCCTGTTCTCGGCGGACATCCTCGCCGGCATGCTCATGCCTGCGCTTGAGCAGGCTAGTTGCCACGGCATCTGGCATGGCAGCATTCCGATGCAACTGCCACCGGTGGCCGGTCCCCGTATCGCCGAGATCCACGAAGTGATCGCCCATCGCAACCCAAACGCCCGTGGTGGAATCGAGTACTACTCGATCGTCGGCCGTGACATCACGCTCAAACGCCAGGCACAAGACGCCGCCAAACGACAGCAGCACGAGATGGCCCATATGTCGCGCCTGCTGTCGGTGGGCGAGATGGCCACGGGGCTGGCCCACGAGATCAATCAGCCGCTGGCCACCATTCTGAATTACTGTCGCGGCACCCTGAGACGGGTCGAGGAGGGTCATGGTCTGGATCCGGAGCTGGCGTTACGCACCATGGAGCGGGTCACCGGCCAGGCCCGGCGAGCGGCGGAAATCGTCAAGCGCCTGCGCAGCTTCGTGCGCCGCACCGAGTATCAGCGCATCGAATTTTCCATCAACGAGAGCTGTCATGAGGTGGCGGAGTTCCTGCACCAGGAGGCCAGCGATGGCGGTATCGAATTTGAATTCTCGCTCGAGCCGTCACAGCCGCTGCTGTCGGCGGACCGCATCCAGATCGAGCAGGTGCTGCTGAACCTGATGCGCAATGCAATCGAGGCATATGCCGATTGTGACCGGCCCCGGCGACCGGTTAACATTGCAACCCGCCGCCGCGACGGCTACGTGGAGGTCGCTGTCGAAGACCGCGCAGGAGGGATCGGCAGCGAGACCCTGCAACGGCTTTTCGATGCCTTCTATACATCGAAACCGAGCGGGCTGGGAATGGGCCTGTCGATTTCCCGCACCATCATCGAAACCCACGGCGGTCAGCTCTGGGCCGAAAGCGACGGCAGCAGCGGCACCCTGTTTCAGTTCAGACTGCCCGCCGCCAGGCGGGATGTGGCACAACATCAGGATGGCAAATGACGAACCAACCGGAAGTAACGGTATTCATCGTCGACGACGATGACGATTTCCGTGACTCGATGCAGTGGTTGCTCGAGTCCGATGGCCTCAACGTATGGGGCTTTGCCTCGGCCGAAGGTTTCCTCGAACAGTACGACGGACGCCCCGGCTGCATGCTGCTCGACGTGCGCATGCCGACCCTCAACGGACTGGCGCTGCAGCAGATCATGCAGGAGCGGGGCATCGCCCTGCCGATCATCGTGATCAGCGGCCACGGCGACATTCCGATGGCGGTCACAGCAATCAAGAACGGCGCCCTGGACTTCCTCGAGAAACCCTTTGACGATGCCAACCTGATTCATCGCGTCCACGAGGGTCTCGCGCATGCCGAATCACTGCAACAGCAGCAGCAGGCTCAGTTGCAGCTGCAGCAGCGTCACGACAGCCTCAGCCGGCGCGAAAAGGAAGTGATGGCTTTGGTGGTCGCCGGCCGTTCCAACCGTGAAATCGCCGAAGAACTGGGCATCAGCCCCAAGACGGTGGAGGTACACCGCTCCCGGGTGATGAGCAAGATGCAGGCAGACAGTCTGCCGGAGCTGGTCAAGATGGCGAACCGTCTGATGGAGTGACCGCGTTACGCGTCACGCGTTGCCTGTAACCCCTCGACAAATCCCGTGATCGCATCGAGCGTTACCTGTGGCGCCTCGAGGTGCGGGATATGACCACAGTCCGGCAGCAGCAGCGGCCGCGCATGGCTGCCGATCCCTTCGCAGATATCGGTGACCTGGGCCGGCAGGCCGTAGTGATCCTGTTCGCCCTGCATGATCAGCGCCGGACAGCGGATATCGCCGAGCCAGGGGCCAAGGTCGAAACACTCGAAGCCCGGGCGGGTCCAGGTTTCGTGCCAGGCCCGGAACAGCAGGTCGGTACGCTCGCCGTGGTAACGGGCAAGACGCTGCGGCAAATCGCTGCCGGGGGCCTGATAGCGTTTAACTGCCTCGCGGATACCGGCCTGCGTCAGCACATCGACATAAATATGCGCGGCCATCGTCACCATCCCCTCGACGCGGCCGCCCAGCACCGCCGCGCCGACGAGGGCGATGGACCCGCCGTCGCTGTGGCCGACCAGCACAACCGACCCGAGCCCGGCTGCATCCAGCACCCGCGGCATCCAGACCCGGCCCTCCTGTTCCAGGTAATCATCGGGTCGCGGCAGCTCGATGGGACTCGAGCCGCCGTAGCCGCGACGCTCGTAGACGAAGACATCGCAGCCGGTCCGTTCGGCCAACTGCTGCGGCACCGTCTTCCACATCGCGATGCAGCCCAGCGCCTCGTGCAACAATACCAGCGTTGGCCGATCCCGATCGCCATCAGCATGCCGCCCATGCAGCGCCCGGATACTGACGCCATCATCCAGCTCCAGCTGCCGCGTCGTCCACTCTATTGTCATTGATACTCCCCTTGGCCTCGTAGGATGGGTGGAGCCGCACTGGCACCCTGTTTAACGCTTTCAGCGGGGTTGACGCGGCGCAACCCATCAATGAGTCGAGTGTCGAACCGACACCCAAGATGGGTTGCACGACGCCCTGGCCGCATCAGTGACGGATACGCCGTGCCGAGGCGTCGCTCCAACCATCCTACGAATGACGTTTTTCCCGCTAAAGCGCGATGAACCTTATTATTTACTGCGGTATCGCGTAGGTGATGGTCGCGTGCGCCACCGGCTCAGCGAGGCTGCCCGAGTAGAGGGACACCTCCCCTACCCCCAGCATGCGCCCGACCTTCAACATCTGCGCTTCCGCCACCAGATCGGCATCGGCCTGGGGCTTGCGCAGAAAACTGATATTGAGGTTGCTGGTTACCGCCAGCGGCACCGCACCGATCCTGGTCAGCAGCGCGGCGTACACCGCGACATCGGCCAGCGCCATCATCACCGGTCCCGACACTGTCCCGCCCGGGCGCAGGTGTTGCTCCGACACCGACAGGCGCATCCGCGCCCGACCGGCACCGACCTCCTCCAACGCCCCGTACTGGTCGCCCTGCGGAAAATGCTCGGCGAGAAAGGCGCTCAACTGCTCAAGTGACAACACCTGCATACCATGACTCCCTGAAGGCCATTCCAATTGCAGCGGCGGACCGTTGTCCACCGCCGCAGGCCGCGATCAGACAGCGAGGGCTTCGCTCTCCTCATGCGCCTGATTGCGCAGCACGAAACGCTGGATCTTGCCGCTGGGCGTCTTCGGCAACGCCTCGACAAACTCGATTTCTCTCGGAAACGCATGGGTCGAGAGACGTGAGCGTACCAGTCGCTTCAACTCGTCGGCCAGCTCGTCGCTGGCATCGTATTGCGATTTCAACACCACGAATGCCTTGATAATGGCGCCGCGCTTCGGATCCGGCTTGCCGACCACGCCGCTCTCCGCCACCGCCGGATGCTCCAGCAAGGCGCTCTCGACGTCGGCCGGTCCTACCCGGTAGCCGGCGGTGGTGATGATGTCGTCGTCCCGACCGGTGTAGGAGAAACTGCCATCACCATGGCTCATCACGATGTCGCCGGTGAGGTAGTAACGGCCCTGGAACGGTGATTTTTCGCCCCAGGTATAGCCCTGGAAGATGAACAGCGGCGAGCGCTCGGTATCCACTGCCAGCTGTCCGATCTCGCCTTCGCCGATCTCGTTGCCCTCGGTATCAAGCGCAACCACACGGATACCCGGCAGAGAGTACCCCATGGAACCTGCCCGTACCGGGTGTTCGAGCGCGTGGTGGTTACAGCAGGTCATGCCGGTTTCGGTCTGGCCGTAATGATCCATCACCGGGCAGCCCAAACGCTTGTTGACCCAGTTGATCACTTCCGGGTTCAGCGCCTCGCCGGCGCTGCTGGCGACCCTCAGGCCGAGACTGTCGGTGGTCTCGCCGTTATCGGCCGCCTTGAGCATCCGGTAGGCGGTCGGCGCCGCAGCCAGATTGGTGATGCGGTACTTGCGCAGCATCTCGTAGGTGCTGTCGGCGGTAAAACCGTGCTCGCTGAAGTGGGTGGCATTACCCAGCAGCAACGGGCCGACGACGCCGTAGTAGAGCCCATAGGCCCAGCCCGGGTCCGCGACGTTCCAGTAGCGGTCCTCCGGGCGCAGACCGATGGCGTAACGCATGTAGGCATAGAAGGCCAGCAGACCGAGCGCCGGCACCGAAACCCCCTTCGCTTTGCCGGTGGTACCCGAGGTGAACATCTGCAGGAAGGGCTCGTCGGCGCCGATGCGTACGGGCTCGAAATCGTCGGACTGTCGCGTCAGCTCTTCGGCAAAATCCGGGTCCCCGGCATAGCCGGCATCGGCGACCGCCCGGTTCACCAGCAGCACCGGCGGACATCCCTGGACATCGTCCAGTTTGCCGCGGTTGGCCGGATCGGTGACCACCAGCCGGGTCCCGGCGCGGTCAAGACGGTATTCGATGGCGCCGGAACCGAAGGCGGTGAACAGCGGCTGGTAGACGGCCCCCGCCCGCAGTGTACCAAGCACCACGACCAGTAACTCGGGGGTTCGGGGCAGCAGGCCCGCGACGCGATCACCCTTGCCGATTCCGATCGACTTCAGGTAGTTGGCAAAGCGGGCCGACTGCGCCCGCAGTTCGGAAAAACTGTGCTGGCTGGCGGGACGGTCGATGCCTTCGTAGTACAGCCCGACGCGATCACCGTCCGCCCAGCGATCGCAGATCTCCTCGCAGACATTGAAACCCCGGTCGAGACTGCCGACCAGGGCCTGCTCGATCAATGCCGGAGAGAAATCGCGGTAAAACCCTTCGTATGCTTGCGTGCTCATCACTTGCCCCTGTTTGTTGTTACTGTTGGCAGGCCGGATCGAACCGATACGGAAACCCGGATAAGGGATTTCCCCTAAGCTATAACACCCAATTGACGTTTACGTAAAGTATCGAAATGTAATCGGGAGGGACGCGGACCCGATCGTGACGTTATTCCATACGCTTACGTATAGTTAAGCTTTGGGTTAAGCTATGCCAAAGCGTATCCAGGGAGCCTCGATGAACGTCAAACTGAGCCGCGAACAGTGGATCCACGAAGCCTTCTCGGTACTGGCCGAGGCCGGGGTCGAGGGTATCAAGATCGAAGGACTGGCCAAGCGGCTGCGCGTCACCAAGGGCGGTTTCTACTGGCACTTCCGCAACCGCGACGACCTTTTGCTGCATGTGCTGGAGCGGTGGCGCGCGCGCCGTATCGAGATCATCCATGAGCAGACCCGAGACGAGGACCACGCCGCCGACACGCTGAAATACCTGATCCGTCTCTATACCGACAACACCAACCCCCGCGGTAATGCCATCGAACTGGCGCTACGCGACTGGGCGCGCAGCGATGCCCGCGCCGCCGAGGCGGTCCAGGCTGTCGACAGCGAGCGCCTGGACTGCGTTTCGAGCCTCTTCGCCCAGCTGGACCTGCCCCCAGACGAAGCCTATTCCCGTGCTTACCTGTTCTATTCGTTCATCTTCGGCCAGAGCCTGCTCAACGACGAAGGCTGCCGCCTCGAACCGAAAAAGATCAAGCAGTACTGCACCCGTTTCCTGATCGCGTAGGAGCGGCGCCCCGCCGCGAATGACCTGCCGACACCAGTCGATCTGTGCTGCGATCGATATGGCGGGATTCCCCGATAACCGCTCCAGCGTTATCAGGCGGGCCACGTTCGGATTCCCACCGTCCCTGGCGGTTCCGCAATGCCCGCACCCGGGGTAGCCGTTAGCCGATACACGCGTGCATCGCTGCCCCCAACCTCCGATCCGTGCCATCCCTAGCATCAGTGAAAACCCTCTCCGTCCTCTGCTGTCCAATTCCTTACCTAAACGTAAACCAAATATACGCCACCGTATTGACGTTAACGTAAACTTTGCCATACGATAGCGTATAGTTAACTCAATCAGGTTTTTCCCCCATAACGATAAGAGGGACGGCACGATGATTTCACAGTATTCCGAACTGAACTTTGGTCTGGGCGAAACCCTGGATATGCTGCGCGAGCAGGTCAACGCCTTTGCGGCCGACGAGGTTGCGCCGCTGGCCGAAGCGACCGACCGCGAAAATGCCTTCCCGAACCAGCTCTGGCGCAAGTTCGGCGACATGGGTCTGCTGGGTATCACCGTCAAGGAAGAGTTCGGCGGCGCCGGTATGGGCTATCTGGCCCACGTCATCGCGATGGAGGAAATCAGCCGTGCCTCGGCCTCGATAGGCCTGTCCTACGGCGCCCACTCCAACCTCTGCGTCAACCAGATCCACCGCAACGGCAACGAGGAACAGAAACAGAAATACCTGCCCAAGCTGGTCAGCGGTGAGCATATCGGCGCACTGGCGATGTCCGAGCCGAACGCCGGCTCCGACGTGGTGTCGATGAAACTGACCGCACGTGATAACGGCGACCATTACCTGCTTAACGGCAACAAGATGTGGATCACCAACGGCCCCGATGCCAACGTCTATGTGATCTACGCCAAGACCGACCACAGCAAGGGCCCGCACGGCATCACCGCTTTCATCGTCGAGCGCGACTTCCCGGGCTTTTCCCGCGCCCAGAAGCTCGACAAGCTCGGCATGCGCGGTTCCAACACCTGCGAGCTGGTATTCCAGGACTGCGTGGTACCGAAGGAAAACATCCTCGGCGAACTCAACGGCGGCGTGAAGGTGCTGATGAGCGGCCTCGACTACGAGCGCCTGGTGCTGTCCGGCGGTCCGCTCGGCATCATGCAGGCGGCGATGGATGTCGTCGTGCCCTACATCCGCGAACGTACCCAGTTCGGCCAGGCGATTGGCGAGTTCCAGCTGGTTCAGGGCAAGGTCGCCGACATGTACACCCTGATGAACGCCGCCAAGTCCTACGTCTACATGGTGGCAATGGCCGCCGACCGCGGCGAAACCACCCGCAAGGACGCCGCCGGCGCTATCCTCTACTCGGCGGAGAACGCCACCAAGCTGGCACTGGATGCCATCCAGCTGCTCGGCGGCAACGGCTACATCAACGAATTCCCGACCGGCCGCCTGCTGCGCGACGCCAAGCTCTACGAGATCGGCGCCGGCACCTCGGAAATCCGCCGCATGCTGATCGGCCGCGAGTTGTTCCAGAACAAGTAAGTCTCCCGCCGGACTGCCGAGGAGTATGAAATGACGGTAATACAGAGCAAGATCAATCCGCGCAGCGACGAGTTCCGCGCCAATTTCGAGGCCATGAGTACGGCGGTGGGGGACCTGCGCGAGAAGGTCGCCGCCATCGAGCTGGGCGGCGGCCCGTCCTACCAGGCACGCCATAGCGCCCGCGGCAAGCTGTTGCCGCGCGAGCGCATCAACCGGCTGCTGGACGAGGGCTCGCCGTTTCTCGAGCTGGCGCAGCTGGCGGCGTACAAGGTCTATGAAGACGATGTACCGGCGGCCGGCGTGATCGCCGGCATCGGCCGGGTCTCCGGCACCGAGTGCATGATCATCGCCAACGACGCTACTGTGAAGGGCGGCACCTACTACCCGCTGACGGTGAAGAAGCACCTGCGCGCCCAGGAAATCGCCGAGCGCAACCACCTGCCCTGCATCTACCTGGTGGACTCCGGCGGCGCCAACCTGCCGCGTCAGGACGAGGTATTCCCGGACCGCGACCACTTCGGCCGCATCTTCTACAACCAGGCACGGATGTCCGCCAAGGGCATCGCCCAGATCGCCGTGGTGATGGGCCTCTGTACCGCCGGCGGCGCCTACGTTCCGGCGATGGCGGACGAGTCGATCATCGTGCGCAACCAGGGCACCATCTTCCTCGCCGGCCCGCCGCTGGTGAAGGCCGCGACCGGCGAGGAGGTCTCGGCCGAGGACCTCGGCGGCGCCGACGTCCACTGCAAGACCTCGGGCGTTGCGGATCACTACGCCGAGAACGACGTCCACGCGCTGCAGATCGCCCGCAGCTGCATCGCCAACCTCAACCGTCGCAAGCCGATGGACCTGGCGATCAGGCAAAGCCGTGCGCCGCTGTACGACGCCGAGGAACTCTACGGCATCGTCGGTACCGATCTGAAGAAGCCGTTCGACGTGCGCGAGGTGATCGCCCGTCTGGTCGATGGTTCAGAATTCGACGAGTTCAAGAAGCTCTACGGCACCACTTTGGTCACCGGCTTCGCCCATATTCACGGCTATCCGGTGGGCATCGTCGCCAACAACGGCATCCTGTTCGGCGAATCGGCGCAGAAAGGCGCCCATTTCATCGAGCTGTGCTGCCAGCGCCGCATCCCGCTGCTGTTCCTGCAGAATATCACCGGTTTCATGGTCGGCCAGAGAGCCGAGTCCGAGGGCATCGCCAAGCACGGCGCCAAGATGGTCACCGCGGTGGCCTGCGCCGACGTGCCCAAGTTCACCGTACTGATCGGCGGCAGCTTCGGCGCCGGCAACTATGGCATGTGCGGCCGCGCCTACAGCCCCAACTTCCTCTGGATGTGGCCCAACGCCCGTATCTCGGTGATGGGCGGCGAGCAGGCGGCCGGCGTGCTGGCAACCGTCAAGCGCGACGGCCTTGAACGCAAGGGCGAGAGCTGGTCGGCCGACGAGGAAAAGGCCTTCAAGCAGCCCATTGTCGACACCTACGATGCCCAGGGCCACCCCTACTACGCCAGCGCCCGCCTCTGGGACGACGGCGTCATCGACCCGGCCCAGACCCGCGACGTAATCGGCATGGGCCTGTCCGCCGCGCTGAACAAGCCGGTCGGTGAAACCAAATTCGGCGTCTTCCGGATGTGATGGAGGCCTCCATGAGCAACGAAACCGTACTGCTGAACATCGACGATCGCGGCGTGGCCCGGGTGACGCTGAACCGGCCCGAGATCCACAACGCCTTCGACGATGCGATCATCGCCCGGCTCACCGAAATCCTGACCGAGCTCGACCGCGATCCCCATGTCCGGGTCCTGGTGCTGGCGTCCAACGGAAAGAACTTCTCCGCCGGCGCCGACTTCAACTGGATGAAGCGCATGGCGGCCAACAGCCACGCCGAAAACCTGGCCGATGCCCAGGGCCTGGCGCAACTGCTGTCGACCCTGAACGGAATGTCGAAACCGACCATCGCGCTGATCCAGGGCGCGGCGTTCGGCGGCGCCGTGGGCCTCGCCGCCTGCTGCGATATTGTCATCGCCACCGAAGCCAGCCGTTTCGCGCTGTCGGAAGTGCGCATCGGCCTGACGCCGGCGACCATAAGTCCCTATGTCGTGCGCGCCATCGGCGAGCGCCGGGCACGGCGCTACTTCCAGACCGCCGAGGCTTTCAGCGCTGCACAGGCGCAAGTCTTCGGTCTGGTCCACGAGGTGGTCGCCGACATCGAGGCGCTGGACACCACGCTCGACGAACTGTTGCAGGCCCTGCGTCGCAACGGTCCGTGCGCAATGCAGGCCGCCAAGGACCTGGTGTTCGCCGTCAGCGGCAAGCCGATCGACCAGACGCTGATCGACGACACCGCCCGCCGCATAGCCGATATTCGCGTCAGCGACGAAGGCCAGGAGGGCCTGGCGGCCTTCCTGGAAAAACGCGCGCCGAACTGGATCGAGGAATAACAAGCCATGTTCAATAAGATTCTTATTGCGAATCGCGGTGACCGCGCCCGTCAGGGCGCAGCGGCGAAGCCAAATCGCATGGCCTGCGCAGCAGGCGCAGGCGATCTCGATACGGAGGCACGACATGTTTAATAAAATACTGATCGCCAACCGTGGCGAGATCGCCTGCCGCGTGATCAAGACCGCGCACCGCCTCGGTATCCGCTGCGTTGCGGTCTATTCCGAGGCCGACGCCAACGCCCGTCACGTCTCCATGGCCGACGAGGCCTTCCTGCTCGGCCCGGCACCGACCAGCGAGAGCTACCTGCGCGCCGACAAGATCATTGAAATCGCCAAGCGCACCGGCGCACAGGCGGTCCACCCGGGCTATGGTTTCCTGTCGGAAAACACCGACTTCGCCAAAGCCTGCGAAGACAACGGCATCGTCTTCATCGGCCCGCCGGCCTCGGCTATCGCCGCGATGGGGTCCAAGTCCGCCGCCAAGGCGATCATGCAGGACGCCGGCGTGCCGCTGGTGCCAGGCTACCACGGCGAGGACCAGTCCCCGGCCCTGCTCAAGCAGGAGGCGGAGAAGTGCGGTTTCCCGCTGCTGCTCAAGGCCGTCGCCGGCGGCGGCGGCAAAGGCATGCGCGTGGTCGAGTCGCTGGCCGAATTCGACGAGGCGCTGACCTCTGCCTGCCGCGAGGCGAAGAATGCCTTCGGTAATCCGGACATGCTGATCGAGAAATACCTGACCCAGCCGCGCCACGTCGAGATCCAGGTGTTCTGCGATCAGGCGGGCAACGGTGTCTACCTGGCCGAGCGCGACTGCTCGGTGCAGCGTCGCCACCAGAAGGTGATCGAGGAGGCGC
>JABXIM010000050.1 GCA_013373085.1 Oceanospirillaceae bacterium
CCGTTCTTGAAGCAGTTGTTGTAGAAGATATCGGCAAAGCTCGGCGCGATGATGGCGCGGATACCGAAGTCCTCGAGCGCCCAGGGCGCATGCTCACGGCTCGAGCCGCAGCCGAAATTCTTGCGCGCCAGCAGGATACTGGTACCCTGATAACGCGGCTTGTTGAGCACGAAATCCGGGTTCAGCGGGCGCTGGCTGCAGTCCTGGTCCGGCTGGCCTTCATCCAGGTAACGCAGTTCGTCAAACAGATTGGGGCCGAAGCCGCTGCGCTTGATCGACTTGAGGAACTGCTTCGGAATGATCAGATCGGTATCGACGTTAGCGCGGTCCAGCGGCGCGACGATACCCTGGTGCTGCGTAAATTTGTTCATCATGGGTCTCCTTCGCGGTTACTGTTTGACGAATTCGCGCACGTCGACGAAATGACCGGCAATCGCCGCCGCGGCGGCCATCGCAGGGCTCACCAGGTGCGTACGGCCACCAAAGCCCTGACGGCCCTCGAAATTGCGGTTCGAGGTCGAGGCGCAGTGTTCGCCCTGCCCCAGTTTGTCCGGATTCATTGCCAGACACATGGAACAACCCGGCTCACGCCACTCGAGACCGGCATCGATGAAGATACGATCGAGCCCCTCGGCCTCCGCCTGGGCCTTGACCAGACCGGAGCCCGGCACCACCAGCGCCTGTTTCAGTGTCGCCGCGACCTTGCGGTCCTTGACCACCGCGGCTGCTTCGCGCAGGTCCTCGATACGGGAGTTGGTGCAGGAGCCGATAAATACCCGGTCGAGCTGAATATCGGTGATCTTCTGATTGGCGCTCAGCCCCATGTACTGCAGCGCACGCGCGTAACCTTCCCGCTTGACGCTGTCGCTTTCCGCGGCCGGATTCGGTACTTCACCACTGACGCCGGTCACCATTTCCGGCGAGGTGCCCCAGGTTACCTGCGGCTCGATATCGGCGGCATCGATCTCGACCACCGCGTCGAACTCGGCATCGTCATCGGAGACCAGATCCTTCCATGCCTCTACCGCACGATCCCAGTTCTCTCCGGTCGGCGAGTAGGTGCGTCCCTTGACGTAGTCGATGGTGGTCTGGTCACATGCCACCAGACCGACACGCGCGCCGGCTTCGATCGACATGTTGCAGATAGTCATGCGCCCTTCCATCGACAGGCCGCGAATGGCCGAACCGCCGAATTCGATCGCATAGCCGGTGCCGCCCGCGGTACCGATAACGCCGATAACGTGCAGGATGATGTCCTTGGCGGTGACGCCGGTGCCCAGCTCGCCGTCGACGCGCACCAGCATGTTCTTCATCTTCTTGGTGATCAGGCACTGGGTCGCGAGCACGTGCTCGACTTCAGACGTGCCGATACCATGAGCCAGAGTGGCGAAGGCGCCGTGGGTGGAGGTGTGCGAGTCGCCGCATACCACGGTCGTGCCCGGCAGGGTGGCCCCCTGCTCAGGGCCGATGACGTGCACGATGCCCTGGCGCTGGTCGTTCATCTTGAACTCGGTGATACCAAAGGTTTCGCAGTTGTCGTCCAGCGTCTTGACCTGGATGCGCGAGACAGGATCCTCGATGCCATCGACGCCGGTGGAGCGATCGGTCGTCGGAACGTTGTGATCCGGTGTCGCCAGATTGGCGTCGATGCGCCAGGGTTTGCGGCCGGCCAGGCGCAGTCCCTCGAACGCCTGCGGCGAGGTCACCTCGTGCAACAGCTGGCGATCGATATAGATGAGGGCACTGCCATCCTCGTTCTGACGCACCAGATGGTCTTGCCAGAGCTTGTCGTAAAGCGTTTTACCGGCCATTGTCTGCTCCTCTCAAACGTTGCTCGTCGGCTTCGCGGGTATCGTCCCGGTTACCGTTTGACGCATCCTATGCGACAGCATTGCAGAAAACAAACTCATATTTTTTATACTTTGCATTCCAAATAGGAATAGAAAGAGTGCACGGCAAGCGGTACAGCTGTAGAATTCAGTTTTTCATCGGATCGATCCCACGATTGTCGAAATCGCTGAAAGCCGCGTCGCACCCGGGCAGCAGGCGCGTTAGCCAACTCTCTGGGGGCTTGCGCAAGCCGTACTCGCTGCTTTTCGTTACTCGCCCATAGAGATGAAGCAGCGGCTGAGCGGACAACTCAAGCGACAGCCGCACGATGGCGGACCAATTGCAGCAGGTGAAAACGCTAACAGGCCACAAGTCGACGTTCTGTTTTGTCGACCAAGGTCACAAGGACTCAGGCGTGGATCGCTGAGGTTGTACCACTATAGCATGCAGTGAATCCGGAGCATGGTTGCCAGCGGATAGGACTGTCGCCCATTACCCGCCTTCGGATAATGTGGCGCAATCACCGCCTCCAACCGCGCTCAAGGGGTAAGTGCGTCCGTCGGCCCCGGGTACTTCTCCTTCTGTGGCTGACGACACTTGTTGCTGAACTCACTGTCGGCAAAATATGCGCTGCTGATCCATCCCGGAGTCCTTGATGCAGATGATGCTTGGCCATTGCCCCACGGGCCGGACTAGCTCACACCTTCCCTGGATTGAGTGGAGCTGTAAATTTCACTTTCTCAACTTATGATAGTCGGCCATCCCGTTAGGCCAACAAGCAACTCTCACAGGGGTAGACATATGAACGCACCGGTCCAGCTATCGATCGATAGCAGTAACAAAGAACTGTCACTCAACGGCGTCTGCCAATACACAATCAACAACGATCAGATGATCGTGGATGTAGAGGAGATCGCCAGCAACCGCAACAGCGGTAACACCAGCGGCACGCTTACGTTGGAAGTGTGGGCGCTGGAACAGCCCTACGCCGGCGATAACTTTTGCGGTTATCAGCTTGCCACCCAGACACTGGGCGAGCTCAAAGGCCAGCACCTGTTCCGAGATCTGCACTACGTGCTTTCGATGAAGCCGCCGGTCGAGGGACGCTGGTATCTGGTGATGATGCTGCGTGAACGGGACTGCAATGGCTGGGTCGTTCGCGACTACATCAACTTTCCCTATACCGTGAAAGCTGAATACAAGCTGGCACTGTCACTGTTCTGATTTTTCGCTAAATGAACAATCCATGGCTCTCCGATTATCCCTTCACTTAAATGTTCAAACGACAGACTTCCTCGGGTAGGCGCGATAGAGGCTGAGCGCGACGGCCCCCAAACCCAATAGCCATACCAGGAATCCGATAAACCCGCCCAGCAACGGTATGAACTGAATAGCGGCGACAATCACAATAGCCGCGATGATGGATAGCACCCTGAGGCTGCGGGATGGGATTTCAGCCTTCCCCAGCAGCCGTAGCCCAAGATCGCCCACAGCGAAGAAACCCGCCAGCGCACCGAGCGCCAATGTGACCAGGTACAGCGCCAGCAGCATAAGCGCCAGCACATATCCGACGACCGTAACGAACAGCAAACCCATGGCTACAGGCGTGACGACCAGTACTAAAAAGCCGAGTCCCAGCGACTTCCAGGGCGACGCCTGCGCCGCCGATGCCGTCGCCAGGGAGGCTTGAGGAAACAGCAGGTAAATCACGACGCCTGCCACACAGGGTCCTAGTATCCCTAGAATGGACCGGACACCGCCGTGCAGTTCAGGCGGCTCAACGAGGTATTCCGGGAGAGGCTTCTGTACGACCTCACCGGCAATCTGAGCCTCAGCACTGATCTCGGGTTCGTGTTTACCGCTCCAGACGAGATCGCCATGAACAATAGCGCCAGCCTCTATCCTGATCTCTTCGCCCGTGATGTTCGCATCGCCGTTGACCTCTCCGCCCAGCGTCACTTTGCGCCCCATCGCCTTCAGCGCTCGGCCGATTCGACCGTCCACCTGGACCGTTTCGCCAGCAAGCCAGGCACGACCGCCCACTTCAGCCCCCCGCTCTACCGACACCCTCTGCCCCGCCGCGACGAGATGATCACCGATCTGTCCGAACAGCGTTACGCTTCGACCCGCTACACGAACATCGTCGACGATATCTCCCCGCAGAAGCACCGTTTCACCGGCCGCGATAACGTCGCCACCGACCTGCCCGTTGATAGAGACCCGTTGCCCGGCTGCAACGATGTCCTGCTCCGCGTCGGCGAAGACCTCGACATCTCGCCCAGCGATATAGACATCCTCGGTCTGCGGTTCGTCGATGTGCACGAATTCGTCCGCCCACCGAGCCTGTACCTGTGTAACCCAGAGTACGGCCAGTAAGACAATCAGCCAGTGAAACATGAGTTGATCTCCTTGGGATCTCAATAACGAGCATAGTAAGAACTCCGACGAGCCGAATCTCTGTCCACGATGAGTGCCTCCAAGGCTGTATCACAGATTTCGGTAGCCAAGTCGAGCAGCGGCTTGTCGCTCAGCATGTTCAGCCCCTTGCCGGCTCGCATATTGCAGGAGAACATAAGCTTCACCCACTCAGCCTCCCCCGACCTCTGCGTCTTCTTGAACACACATTTCAGCGTCGAACGGGCTGTGGCACTGGCAATGTTGACCGCCTCGCTGCACTCCGGTAACGCATTACTCTCTGGCAACACGGCCGTCAGCCGGGCCTTGGCCGGGGTGAAACCGTCTAGCCTTCTGGTTTTTTTCATATCAATTGCCGTTTTTTTGATCTGTAAATATTCAACTCCAGTCCTGCACCAAAATGTGGCGTGCAAGTGAATTATCTCCTATAAATACCTACTGACTGTAAGGGGATAGCCTGGGAAAGGTGTTGATTGCTTCGCGAAAGCACTCCCCGCAGGACGGAGACCAATAACAAGCCCGCTCGGGTCAAGACGTCAGTTGTTAAGGAGACTTCGCCCAATGCCACACACCGCCCCCCAAGCCTTGGTGCAGTCGCTGTTTCGAGCCATTGAGCTCGAAGACGACCACATCCACCGATTTCGCACTTGGGCGTTACGCCTGCGTCCGTTCGATCTGAGCCTCGCACGGATCCTCGACCTGCACGCGGAAGAGATGCGTGACCACAAGCGGATGCTGCTTGACTGCTCCACTACGCAAACCAGGCAGCCAAGGAACCTTCCCGTCATTACGACTCTCCAAGCTCCAACCACGGAAAACTTCTTCATCGTCAATCCGACTGGGGCAGCAACGATCCTGGAAAAAGCACGGGCAGCGATCCTGAGCTTGCCTTAAAGCGATATTGAAATCTTGACCAGCAGCGCCAAGACAAACAATGAGGAATACACAGTCATGAGTGAACATGTGGCGTTAGTGACCGGCGGTACAGGCGGTATCGGCACCGCCATATGCCGTCGACTCGCAGACGACGGATACAGAGTGGTGGCCGGGTACAGCAATGCCGAGAAAGCCAAGCGCTGGCAATCGGAGCAGCGCGCAGCCGGTTACGAGATTGCCATCGCCTACGCCAATGTGGCCGACTTCGATTCTTGTCAGCATTGCTATCAAGAGATAGTTGACAACTATGGGCCCGTGGCGGTGCTGGTGAACAACGCAGGCATCACTCGCGATACGACGCTCAAGCGCATGTCGCCAGAGCAATGGAACGAGGTTATTCAGACCAACCTGAACAGCGTGTTCAACCTGTCCCGCGCCTGTTTGGAGGATATGCTCCAGCACCAGTTTGGACGGATCATCAATATATCGTCGATCAACGGTCAGAAGGGTCAGTTTGGCCAGACAAACTACTGCGCGGCCAAAGCTGGAATGCACGGCTTCACCAAGGCGCTCGCCCAGGAAGTCGCCAGCAAGGGGATCACCGTCAACACGATTTCGCCTGGCTATATCGCCACCGACATGATCATGGCGGTGCCCGAGGAAATTCGCGAGCAAATTCGCGAACAGATTCCGGTCAAACGCTTCGGTAAGCCGGAGGAGATTGCCCGTGCCGTTTCCTTCCTGGCTGCTGAAGAGGCGGGCTTTATCACGGGCTCGGACCTGTCCGTCAATGGCGGGCAATACATGCACTGACTCCATACGCTCGCCACAGGCAGTCCGGTTGGACTGCCGGTGGCGCCCACATTGGTTGCTTACAACGGCAAGGTTTGGACATGAACGACGCACAGCATGATTTCGATGAACTTGAACAGACGCTCGGGATTAGGTTTGGGCTGGGGATCGATTACGAGGCCCAGTACGAAGCATTTATGCTCTACTCGGCGTTTGGCGGGCAGGAGGGCGTGACCAATATCGCGGGACTGAACGCAGGCGACATTGCCGAGGCGCCTTGGTGGCAAGCAATCGATCCGTAATACAGCAGACGCCATCAACTTAAATATCAAGACGCTGGCAGCGAATCGCCGGTCGCTAACGCCGTTCGATTTCCGCCCGTTGAACACATAGTGTGTTAACATCCGTTCAGTACATTTTTCTGAAGCGCTGGTCCGGACCGTTTCGATCGCCAGGATCCCACGAGTGCTTGAAAATTACCGTTTCGCTCTTACGAAGTCTTGAAATGAATCCTGTGAACGAATTGGAAAGACCCATGTAAGCATTTGATAATAAAGATATCGGAATCCGATGAGAACTTGAAAGGTACAGCCAGCTCCCTCCTGAACCCCGCGTTCACCTGCACCGCCCCTGTACCTTGCAAACCCATCCTGCACAGCGCGGAAACCCTTGGATACCCACACGCTTCAAGCATTCGTCACCGTCGCGGAAACCGGCTCCTTTTCGCAGGCAGCCAACACGCTGTGCCTCACCCAGTCGGCAGTCAGCAAACGCGTCTCACTGCTCGAAGAGCAGCTCGATACCCGCCTGTTCGATCGTATCGGCCGCACCGTCGGCCTTACCGAAGCCGGCCAGGCACTGCTGCCCCGAGCCCGACAGGTACTGCTGGACCTCGAGGACGCCAGACGCGTGATCGGCAATCTGTCGGGTGAGGTCCAGGGCCGCCTGACGCTGGCCGCCAGCCACCATATCAGCCTTCACCGCCTGCCGCCGATACTGAAACGTTACCACCAGCGCTTTCCCGGCGTATCCCTGGAACTGCGCTTCGACGAATCGGAACGGGCCTTCGAGGGCATTTTACGGGGCGAACTGGAGCTTGCGCTGATCACCCTCTCGCCGCAACCCCATGCCGCGATCTGTCAGGAAACCGTATGGCAGGACCCGCTACGATATGTGGTGTCGCGCGACCATCCGCTTGCCCGCCGTAACCGCCCCGAGCTCAGCGAACTGACACATTACGCCGCCATACTGCCGGGCAGCAGCACTTTCACCCGACAGCTCGTGGAGCAGCAGTTCGAAGAATTTGGCCTGCCGCTGGATGTCGGCATGACAACCAACTATATGGACACCATCCGCATGATGGTCAGTATCGGGCTGGGCTGGAGCCTGCTGCCGGAAACCCTCATCGACGACAGCCTCGAGGTGCTCGATATCGGCTCCGCACCGATTGTGCGACAGCTCGGATACATCTACCATCGCAACCGCACACTGTCGAACGCCGCGCGCCAACTGGTCGAAATGCTGCGCGACCAAAGCCCGGCGCCCGCTTCATCCGGCAGCGGGCGCTGTATTAAGATGGATGCATAACGCACAAGGAGTCATCCCTGTTGAGCGACGATCTTCACAAGCAGATGGAAGCCTGGCTAAAGCAGCAGCAAGCCTACTGGTCCCAGCTCGCCTCGGGCGAGGGTGCGGGCGAGGCGCCGGCGTCCTGGCAGCGCCTGTTTCGTGAATATCAGCAGTCGGCCTTCAGCGAAATGCCCGAGCAGCAGGCCCGTCTGGCATCACTGCTTGCCGCCAATGCGAACCTGTTCAACCGTTTCGGCGAGCAGGTACTGGAGGCGCTGCAGAACCCCGCGACCAACCTGCGGCTGGACGATGCCGTCGAGCAGCTGGTCAGCTATCTGCAGCAGCACAGCAGCGCCGCCATGCTGCAGCAGTGGCAACTGCCCGAACATCTGTCTTCACTATTCAAGACCCACAGCTTCTCCGATGACCTGCTGTTCGAGAATCCTTTCGTCAGCGGGTTCAAGAGCTTGCTGGATACACCCGCATTCGGCAGCAACCAGCAGTTTCAGCAGCAGTCCCGGGACGCCATGAAGCTGCTGCTCGACTACCAGGAAGCTCTGCACAAGTATGTGAGCCAGTACGGCTCGATCAATCAACTGGCCGGCAAACGCCTGCTGGAGATGCTTCGGGACACCGAGCGCGAGATCGACAGCCTCGGCGATCTGCACGGACTCTGGGTCGACTGCTACGAGCACGCCTACGCGGAAACCGCGTTCACGGCACAGTACCAGGCCGCCCACGGCCGCGTCTCCAATGCACTGATGAAGCTGCGCAAATTCATTCAGGACCTGCGTGACGTGCAGTTCGAAGCCCTGGGACTCGCGACCCGCCAGGGTCTTAATACCGCGCTCGAGCGCCAGCACAAGCTGCGCAAGCAGGTCAGGCAGCTACAGCGGGAGCTTGCTGAAACCCGGGCACGCCTGGAGGCATCGGCGCAGGCAGCGGAAGTCGATGCCTTGCGACGCGAAATCGCCAGCCTGCGCCAGGCCTTCTCCGCCACCTCAGGGAGCGATGACTCGACGGCGAGGAAACCCGGTCGATGAAGGGGATCAAACTGACCCCCGCAGGTATTGTCGGCGAACTGACAGAGTTCAATCAGAAGCTCATCAGCAGCTACGGCACACTGCTCGGCATCGACGACATCGACGTTGGCCAGACGCCCAGCGAGGTGCTGTACCGCGAGGACAAGCTGCAGCTGGTGCGCTACTGCTCCGACACGCCCAGGGCGTGCCGCACGCCGGTGCTGATTTGCTACGCCCTGGTAAACCGCCCCTACGTTGTCGACCTTGAGCCCAAACGCTCGATGGTCCGGCGACTGCTCGAGCGCGGCCTCGACCTCTATTTGATCGACTGGGGCTACCCCGACGCGGCCGACCGCTGCCTGGACCTCGACGACTACATCAACGGTTATCTCGACACCTGCGTCGACCAGGTCCGCGCCCATAGTGGCGAAGACCGCATCAATCTTCTCGGCATCTGCCAGGGCGGCACCTTCAGTCTCTTCTACACCGCGCTGTATCCGGAAAAAATTCGCAACCTGATCACCATGGTCACACCGGTCGACTTCCAGACCGAGGACAACCTCCTCAGCCACCTCGCGCGCGAGGTGGACACCGATCTGGCCGTGGACACCTACGGCAACATACCGGGCGAAATGCTCAATGACTCCTACAACTCGCTGATGCCGATGCGACTCGGCATCCAAAAAAACCTGGCGATGCCGAATCAGCTTGAGGATCGCGAGAAGGCATTGAGCTTCCTGCGTATGGAAAAGTGGATATACGACAGCCCGGATCAGGCTGGCGAGGCATTCCGCCAGTTCGTCAAGGATTGCTTCCAGCAAAACAAACTGGTGAAGAATGAGATGAGGATCGGCGACCAGAGGGTGGATCTGGCGCGTATCCGACAGCCGCTACTGAACATTTACGGCGCCCAGGACCACCTGGTACCGCCGTCCGCCTCGACACCCCTGGCCGACCTGACGTCGACCAGTGACTACGAGGAGCTGTGTGTTCCCGCTGGCCATATCGGCGTTTTCGTCTCGGGTCGCGTCCAGAAGCTGGTCCCGCCCCGAATCGCCGACTGGCTGATTGCGCGCGACGATTGATCAGCGGCGTCGACCCGAAGTCACCGACGACGCATACGAAAGGGCCCCGATAACGGGGCCCTGTGATCAGCCTTTTTTCTCGCCCGACCCGCGTTCACCGGCCGGCTCTTTCGCTTCAGGCTCCGGCTCCGGCTCCGGCTCACCCGCCGTCGGCTTGCGTCCGCTGGGATTGAACAGATTCCACATGGCCATGTTCTGATCAGCCAGACGATTCATCATCGTCAGCGGATTCGCGGCACCAATTACATTTTGCATCTGCTCGCGGATGCGCTCCTGATGCTCGAGGAACGCGGCCACGCTCTGCTCGATGTACTGGCTCATCATGCCCTGCATGCTGTCGCCATAAAAACGGATCAGCTGCTGCAGCACCTGATTGGTCAGCAACGTGCCGTGCCCTTCGGCCTCCTGCTCGGCAATGATCTGCAGCAGTATGTTGCGCGTCAGGTCGTTGCCGGTTTTCGAGTCCTGGACCTGAAACGGCTCGCCACTAAGCACCAGCTGCTTGACGTCCTCGAGGGTCACGTAGCAACTTTTTGACGTATCGTACAGCCGGCGGTTGGTATATTTTCTTAAAATTCGCAAGACGCTTACTCTCTGGTTGCTTCCACTATTCCTTCGCGACGCGAACGGAGACAGGTCACTTCTTGTCGGTGCCCTTGCCGCCACCCTGATAGTTCGCCATCATCGCCATCATCATTTGCTGCAGGCTGTCCATCGAACCGAAGCCGCCGGTCAATTGCTGCTTGAACAGCGCCATCGGATCGTAGCCTTCGACACCCGCGAGCATCCGCTCGCGGATCTTGCCGAGCATTTCTTCCTGCAATCCTGCGACGTCCGGCAATCCCATCGCACGCCGAAACTCCTCCGGAGTCATTTCGATGTCGATCTTGAAGTGCATATAGACTCCAGTACCTAAACCTAAGCGGAAACTATAGTATAACGGCACCGCAATATAAATCTAACGCTGCTTTTGCTGCGCTTTTTCCGGATGTATCCACAGTGTTGCCAGCAAGATCGCGACAGCACTTGCTGCAGCCGCGGCCATGAAAGTGACGCTGCTGCCCTGCGACTCCCACAGCACGCCCGACACCAGCGCCCCGCAGGCACCACCGGCTCCGAAACCAACACTCGAAAACAGCGCCTGGCCACGACCGTGGCTGCGATCGTCGAAAAATTGCTGCACCAGGGCGATGCCGGTGGCGTGCAGCACACCGAAGGTTGCCGCGTGCAGCGTCTGCGCCAGCAGCATCAACGGCAACACCTCCGGTAGCCAGGCCGTCAGTGTCCAACGCAGCACGCACAACCAGAGGCTCGCCAGCATCAGATGCCGCAGGCCAAAACGCTGCACCAGCCGGTACATGAACAGGAAAACCACAACCTCGGCGATGACGCCCAGCGCCCATAAAAGCCCGATCTGACCTCGACTGTAATCAAGGGACTCCATCAGCAGACTGTAAAAGGTGTAATAGGGCCCGTGTCCAAACTGCACCAGAAAGCAGACGGCATAGAATGCCAGTACCTGCGGCTTAATTAACGTCCCGAGAAACCGCTCCCCGGTATGCCGGGCCTCCGGTCGACCCGGCGGCTGCCCGACCAGCCAGCTGTTGCACCAGATCAACAGCATCAGCACCATCATCACCCAGGGCAACAATGCAATACCGGTGACATCGAGCAACCAGCCAAGCCCCAACACCGTAGCGATGAAACCCACCGAACCCCACACTCGAACCTGGCTGTATCGCGCATGCCGATCGCCGAGCTGACGCAGGGTGATGACCTCGAACTGTGGCAGCACCGCATTCCAGAAGAAGGAGAAGCCGAACATCACCCATCCGATGCCGGGCGCCGTATCGGCCCAGAAGATGGCCAGAAACGCCAGCGCGGTCATACCACTGCCGAAGCGCACAATTTCGATACGCCTGCCAGTACGGTCCGCCAGCCAGCCCCAAAGGTTGGGAGCTACAATACGCGAGGCCTGCACGATGGCCATCAGCACGCCAATGGTCCTGGCATCGAAGTCGAAACTTTTCAGGTAGAGCGGCCAGAACGGCACTATGGCGCCAAGCAGCGCGAAGTAGAAAAGATAGAAGCCGGATAGCCGGACATAGGGGATCCTCTCGGGCATCGTTCAGCAATACCCGAGAGACAAAGCCCGTTGCGGCGGCCTTAAGACAAAGGACCGGACGACAGAACGCCGCCGGCCCGGGCGGTTTTTATCAGGCCGTTTCCAGCGCATCGACGACGAACTGTGGCAGTGCGAAGCTGCCGCAGTGCACGGCCGGGTTGTAATAACGGGTCTTGAAGCCCGCCGCAGCGAAACGCTGCTCGATAACGTCCTGCGGAACCTGGCGCAGGCTGGCGTCATCGGAGCCCCAGGCCAGGGTCATGACGCCGCCGACGTAGGTCGGCACGGCCGCACAGTAGAACGACTGGTCCGCGAAATAGGGACCGAGACGGCGACGGGTGGTGACCACTTCCTCGACCTGCATGTAGGCGACGCCGTTCTGGGCGACGAACACACCGCCGTCGTTGAGGCAACGCTTACAGCCCTCGTAGAAGGCGCTGGAGAACAGCACCTCGCCGGGTCCGACCGGATCGGTGCAGTCGGAAATGATGACGTCGTATTTCTCGTCGCACTGCTGCACGTACTCGATGCCGTCGGCGATGACGATATTGGCACGCGGGTCGTCAAAAGCGCCCTGGGAATGATTCGGCAGGTATGTCTTGCACATTTCGATGACGGACTGATCGATCTCGACCTGGGTCACGTGCTCGACTTCCGGGTGACGCAGTACTTCACGCAGGATACCGCCGTCGCCGCCGCCGATGATCAGAACCCGTTTGGCACTGCCGTGGGCGAACAGCGGCACATGGGTCAGCATCTCGTGATAAACGAACTCGTCCTTTTCGGTGGTCTGGATGATGCCATCCAGCGCCATCACGGTACCGAACTTCGAATTGCGGAAAATGATCAGGTGCCAGGAATCGGTCTGCTGCTCGAACAGCACCTCATCGATATCGAAGCTCTGGCCGTAACCCTGATACAGTTTTTCGGTGTACATATTACTCATGTCTGTGTCGGACTCTCGTTGAGCGGGGGCCCTACCCGGCACCCCCTGCTCGGTAAAACAACAATTGGCGAATGCAAGTTTCGCCCGTTTCAGATGACCGGCAGGTCAGTCTTGACGTCGGCGTTCTGACCGCGGTTGCGCAGATAGTGATCCATCAGCACGATCGCCATCATTGCCTCGGCAATCGGGGTAGCGCGAATACCGACGCAGGGATCGTGACGCCCCTTCGTCACGACCTCGATCGGCTCCCCCCGGGTATTGATGCTGCGCCCCGGCAGGCGCAGGCTGGAGGTCGGTTTGAGCGCGATGTGGGCGACGATATCCTGACCCGTTGAGATACCACCGAGCACGCCACCGGCATGGTTCGACAGGAAGCCCTCCGGCGTCATTTCATCCCGATGCTCGGTCCCCTTCTGCTCGACCACGGCGAAGCCGTCACCGATTTCGACGCCCTTGACGGCGTTGATGCTCATCAGCGCATGGGCCAGATCGGCGTCAAGGCGGTCGAAAATGGGCTCGCCAAGGCCGATCGGCACGCCGCGCGCGACGACCGAGATCCGCGCGCCGATCGAATTACCTTCCTTGCGCAGTTCATCCATGTAGGCCTCCATCTGCAGCGCCGCATCCGCGTCCGGCGAGAAGAACGGGTTGCGTGCCACCTCATCCCAGTCGAAGCGGGATTCGTCGATACGGATCGGACCGAGCTGGCTCAGGTAACCGCGCACCTCAATCCCCTTGCTGGCGAGGAATTTTTTGGCGATGGCGCCTGCGGCGACCCGCATCGCGGTCTCGCGCGCTGACGAACGACCGCCGCCGCGGTAGTCGCGAAAGCCGTATTTGTGGCTGTAAACGTAATCAGCGTGGGCCGGCCGGAAGGTATCCTGAATATTGGAATAGTCCTTCGAGCGCTGATCGGTATTCTCGATCAGCAACCCGATGGAGGTGCCGGTGGTCCGGCCCTCGAATACACCGGACAGAATACGCACCTCGTCCGGCTCGCGGCGCTGAGTGGTGTGGCGCGAGGTACCGGGCTTGCGGCGGTCGAGGTCCGCCTGCAGATCCGCTTCCGAAAGTTCGATGCCCGGCGGGCAACCGTCGACGACGCAGCCCAGCGCGGGTCCGTGGCTCTCGCCGAAGGTGGAAACGGTAAACAGCTTACCGAAACTATTTCCAGACATGTGATGTTCCTGTTATCGCAATGCCAGCTCGAAGCCCGCAGGCCTCCTGTTATCCGCTCAGATCTCGTCGCGGTACCGGCGCAGTTCTTCGGCGGTAATGGCGAAGACGCCATTGCCGTGCTCGAGGTCGACCCAGATGAACGGGATTTGCGGATACTGTTGCATCAGATGTACCTCGCTGTTGCCGACCTCGACCACCAGCAAGCCTCCATCGGTCAGATAATCGCAGGCCTGGCGCAGCAGCGCGCGGGTCAGATCCAGCCCGTCTTCGCCGCTGCCCAGTGCCAGATCGGGCTCGTGGCGGTACTCGGCCGGCATAGCCTCGAGATCCGCCTGATCGACGTACGGCGGGTTGCAGACGATGAGGTCGTAGCAACGCCCCTGCAGCGCGCTGAGCATATCGCTCTGGATCGGGAACACTCGATCTCCGAGTTCATGCCGCGCGACATTACGAGCGGCGACCTCGAGCGCGTCGACCGAGACATCGACCAGGTCGACTTCGGCTTCCTCGAATGCGTAGGCACACCCTATACCGATGCAGCCACTGCCGGTACAGAGATCCAGTATGCGCGTCACCGGCCCGGGACGCAGCCAGGGCTCGAAACGGTTGCGAATGAGCTCGGCGATCGGAGAGCGCGGAACCAGTACCGACTCGCTGACATAGAACGGCATGTCGAGATACCAGGCTTCGCCGATAATGTAGGGGAGCGGGCGACGCTCCTCGACCCGCTGGCGCAGGAACTCGACCACCCGTTTGCGCTCGCCGTATGTCAGGCGCGCATCCAGTACCGCCGGATCAGCGTTCCAGGGCAGGTCAACGGCCCCCAGTACCAGCTGTACCGCCTCGTCCCAGGCATTGTCGGTGCCGTGGCCGAAAAACACCTCGTGACGGTGGAATTGACTGAGGCTCCAGCGCACGAAGTCGCGAATGGTGAAGAGTTCGTTGACAACCTGTTCTTGATCGATGCTCATTGCAAAACCGATAATGTGGTCAATCGCACCCCGCTTATGGGGTACCCTTTAAGCCTTCCGCTGCCGCCGCATATGCCGGCAACGGCCTTACCGGTGCCGCAAGCGGGCCGGAGGGCGCGTGAAGGCCGCCTATGTTAATGAAAATATTGAAGTGACGCCATGTCGGACTCCCAAAGCCCCGCCGAAGACGGGGCATTGTCATTCGAAGACCTGATGCAGGACGTGCAACGCCACCAACACGACCGCGCGGACATCGCTCGCAACAATGCATCAGACCCCCAGAGTCTCGCACTGCGTCGGGCCGCCGCGACACAGGAACCGGAACGCGTTATTGACGGACTCTCCAGCGAGGCGGTCGAAATCGTCGAATCCGGCGAGGAATTGCTGTTCGCCGCACCCGGTATCCAGATCAGGGTGATGAAACGTCTGCGCCAGGGCCACATTCCATGGGAACAGGGCCTCGATCTGCACGGCATGACCGTGGACCAAGCGCGCGACGAACTCAGCACCTTCATCCGCGACGCGCTTCGCAATCGGGCGCGGGCCGTTCTGATCGTTCACGGCAAGGCCTATTCCCAGGCCGGACGGCAACCGTTGCTGAAATCCCACGTCAATGACTGGTTGCGCCGCCTCGACGGCGTACTGGCATTCTGCTCGGCTCAGCCCCGTGACGGCGGCACCGGCGCACTCTATGTCTTGCTTAAACAAAAAAAATAGCCTAACCCTTTGTAGCAAGGACATCACCGAATCATGCGTGCTCACCGAGGGGATCAGCCATGGACAACGCCTTTGCAGAGATTATCGCGGCCCTGGGCGAAGACCTTAACCGCGACGGCCTGAAGGACACACCAAAGCGCGCAGCCAAGGCCATGCGTTTTCTCACCCGCGGCTACAGTCAGACACTCGAGGAAATCGTCAATGGGGCGCTGTTCCCGTCTGACAACAGCGAGATGGTGATGGTCAAGGACATCGAACTCTATTCGCTGTGCGAGCATCATCTGCTGCCTTTCATCGGCAAGGCCCACGTCGCCTACATCCCCCAGGGCAAGGTACTGGGGCTTTCGAAGATCGCCCGCATCGTCGACATGTACGCCAGGCGCCTGCAGATACAGGAAAACATGACCAAGGAAATCGCCGAGGCGATCATGAATGTCACCGATGCCGCCGGCGTCGGTGTGGTGATCGAGGCGCAGCACATGTGCATGATGATGAGAGGAGTCGAAAAACAGAACGCCTGGATGAAGACCTCGATGATGCTGGGATCCTTCCGCGACAACCTCGCGACCCGCAACGAGTTCATGGCGCTGGTCCACAGTTAGGTTCCCTACCCCCATTCCGCCTAGAGCGGTCAATTCAGTACTCCTCTACCGGCCGCCCCTGCTCCAGCAACGCCAGCCGTTCCCGCGCGATCTCGCGCCCGAGCTCGATCATTTCCGCCGCCCGGTGGAACTCGTAGAAGCTGCCCGCCTCTTTCGGTACGTTAATCGTAAGGTCCGGTGGATAGCCGGCAATTTTGTACTCACCGAGCGAACTCTGCATCGCTTCGACGGAGCTCAATATTATGTCCATCCGACCGGCAAAGCGCTCTTTCTGATTGCGCGCCGCCTGCTCCGCATCCTTGGCTTTGCGCTCTGGGGGCCCCTCATCGCTTAGACCGGGGTGATCCAGGTAGACATTCTGAGGCATGTCCACCACCGGCATGCGATAGCGGCTGGTGTTGAGATCCACCGCGACGATGATATCGGCATGGGCCGCAACGGTCGGGATGATCGGCAACGGATTCAGCACACCACCATCGACCAGCACACGGTTATCCTTGACCACCGGCGTGAAAAAACCCGGCACGGCCACCGACGCGCGCACCGCTTCCAATAGCGGCCCGGACTGGAACCAGACCTCCTTCTGGTGCGCCAGATCCGTCGCAACGGCGGTAAAGGCTATCGGCAAAGTTTCGATCAGCGGATCGCCGACCAACTCTCTCAGGCGCGCAAATACCCGTTCGCCTCGAATGGCACCGCGAGTGAAGGTGACATCCATCAGCCGCAAAATATCGATACGCTTGAGCCCGAGCACCCAGTCCCGGTAATCCGCCAGAGATCCCGCCGCATAAAGCCCCCCGATCAACGCGCCCATTGAGCTGCCCGCGATCGCCTTGATGCGGTAGCCACGTCGCTCGAGCTCTTCGATCACCCCTATGTGAGCGTAACCGCGCGCACCGCCACTTCCAAGCACCAGCGACACCGTGACCTTCATATCGCTACTCCTGCGTACGTCGCACCACCATCAGTACACGTTCTCGCCCCGCCAGTACCGGTGGCACCAGCGGCCCGACGCCAAACGCCTTCACATTCTCGTACCCCGCCAGGCGCACCCCGTCCGTAACGCGACGCGCATAATCCTCGGACGCCGCGATTGCCGTGTCGACGTCCTCTCCCTGCCGGTGCACAACAAACCAGAAGCGGTCTGCTGGGGGAAACTCCGCCAACAGCTGGACCAGGAGATCGGCCACGTCGGCAGGCTCCCGCCCATCGAGCGACAATGTGGCATAGCCCGCGACATCCAGTTGCTGCTTTAACTCGCCGCCCCCCTCCGGCGCGATAACGTCGAGCTGCAGGTACACCCGCCGGTTGCCACGCTGCACCGCATACAACGCCAGATAATCGTTCCCGAGCCTGGCGGCCAGGTAATACTGGGTGCGGTCCAGCCCATACAGCTGGGAAATACCGAAAAAGTCGTTGGCCCAGTAATGACTGCTGCCGCAGTCTCGCCCGGTACAGCTGAAGAGGACTTCTCCCCCCTGCTCCCTGATCTGGTCGCTAAAATGACTAAAGGCATCCAGCGGGGTGTGGGGGTCGGGTATGCGGTAGGTAATACGCGTAAGCTCGCCTTCAAGCGGTTTTCTCTGATCGGCGACGACGACATTGTTGACCTTCTTGAGCTCCGACAGCATCAACAGGTATTCCGGCGTCTGCCTCTGCTGATAACTATCTATCCACGACAACGGAAAGCGCTTGAGCAATGGGTAATCGGCGCTGCCTGATACATCCGGTTGCGCCGCGACAGTCAGGGAAACGAACACGCAAACCAACAGCCAGCAGATTCTTTTCAGCACAGTCAGACTCCGTTCATCCGTTCCGTTAAGCACCTCACCCGGGCGCCCCACAATGACCGCCTTTCAAGTACGAAGGCTCTATATCGGTTCGATCACCCTCCCGCGACGAACCACGCAGGCATCAGACGTCCGGGGCGATTTTCAACCTGTTGCTGATCAGTTTAGCAATCCGCGCAGCACCCTCCTCCTCCAAATGCAGGTGATGACCGCCAGGCAACACCACCTGCTCCCCATCAGACAGCAATGCACACTTGCGCTCGACCCGGTCCAGGCCGATGCCCCGATCGGCCATTACCAACAGTACCGGACACTGAATCCGACGCAGGAAGGCATCGATTTGAGCATCGCACAGCCGCACGATCGAAGGCAGCGTCAGCGCCGAATCGTTGCGCCAGTACCAGCCGTTGTCACGCTGCTCCAACCCCCGCGCCAAAAGCCACTGCGCGGCTTCCTTACACACTGGCCAACGACCCGCCATACGCGCCTGAAGCGCCTGCTCGAAGCTTGCGTAGGGGCGCAAAGCACGCCGTCCCGCGCGGGTGCGCTTGAGTACCGCATCCGCCAGCAGCCCGGGAAGCTGTTCCGGCTCATAGTCGAGCGGTGCCAGCCCGTCGATAAGGAACAGCTGCGAGACCCGCGCAGGGAAGCTGCCGGCGAGCAGCGTTGCGATACCCGCTCCCATCGAATGGCCGGCGAGGGCAAACCGCTTCAGACCCAACTGATCGGCAATCGCCAGCACGTCGGCGATGTTGTCCCAGATGTAGTACGGCACGCCGACCGGGCGGTGATCGGAAAAACCGTGCCCGGCCAGGTCTATGGCGATTAGGCGGACCTCGGGCATCAGCGCTGCAAGACGGGTAAAACTGGCCGCGTTGTCCAGCCAGCCATGCAACGCCAGTAGCGGCTCTGCGTCGGGCGCCCCCCATTCCATCGCAGCGAAATGGCGCCCGTTTACCTCGAACGACAACGTCCTGTACATTTCATCCTCTGCTCGGCAGTAAACTTACATCAACGGACAAATAGGTTAACATTCCTTGGTAGTCACCAAGGGTCGAGGCTTGCCCACGCCCTCCAAGCCAGCAAGGAAAGCCCGATGTCGCGCAAGAAAAAACGCAGAACAGGCCGCCGCAACAGCAGTCACAACCGCCCGACCTTCACACTGAAGCTCGAACGGAATCCCCATCTCGAGCGCTCGCACAAACTGTTCTTCCTGTTGTTCGGCCTGCTGTTTCTGCTGGCGCCGTTATACTACCAGCAGAACCTCGGCGGCGAAGGACTTTATCTGCCCTATAATGCTTCGACCTGGAGCGCGGCGCTGTTGCTTACCGGCGCCGGCTGGTTGTATGCGGTCAAGCGGACGACGCTGGAGATGCCCCGTTACTGGCCCGCGCTGGCAGCGCTCCCGGCTGGTCTTGTGGTCAGCGGTTTCGTGACCGGCGTCGACAACCCGACCGAGTGGCTGATTCGCCTGGGCTACGTGCTGGGCGGCTTCATGCTGCTGATCGCCCTGTTCCAGTTCCGGCTCAATCGCCACCACCGCGACATTGCGCTGATGGTCTTGTTCTGCGGTATCCTGCTGCAGGCGCTGATCGGCTGGATCCAGATTCAACAACTGCCGATCCTGAAAGACTTCCTGCCGATTTCCAACGGCAAGCGTCCGATTGCGATGTTCCAGCAGGTCAACCTCACCGCCAGCTATGTCGCCACAGGGTTACCACTGGCGATATACCTCGCGACCCGCCCAGGGGCGCTCAACGCCCGCCTGATGGTGCGCCTGCTGCCATACTGCGGTCTGGTCGTGTGCACCGGCATGGTGCTGTCCTGCGGCTCGCGCGTGGGCCTGCTGGGCGGCAGCCTCGGCCTGCTGCTGGCCCTCGCGGCACGGTTCCGCTTTCTGCTCCAGCATCGCCTTATCGCCCTGGGCCTTGCCGCTTCACTGGCGCTTGGCGGTGCTTTTCTGCTGTCGGAGAAGGTCGAGCAAGGCTCGGCATCGGCACTCAAGAAATTCGAGCGACTGCAGGAAGGCGGTATTTCGGATGTTCGCTTCTCGGTTTACGCCATCAGCCTCGACACCATTGCCAAAGCCCCCGTATTCGGCCACGGCATCGGCAGCTTCCAGTCGGTCTGGCAGGACGAACGTGGCCATTATCAGGACGCTCACCCGGACGCCAACCTGGGACCGCGCTACTCCCACCCCCATAACGAGCTGCTGTTCTGGCTGGTCGAAGGCGGCCTGGTCGCTCTTGCCGGTATCCTTATTTGCGCCCTGGCGGTGTTCTGGCAGCTGATTCGCCTCGGGCCGCAGCGAGGACTTCTGCTGGCCGGCACCCTGATCCCGATCAGCCTCCATACCCAGGTCGAGCTGCCATTTTACATCTCGTCGCTGCACTGGTTTGCACTGCTGGTCTTGCTGTTCGTGACGTTCAGCCACGGCACACGGCGATATAGCATGAAGCTGTCTCAAGCCGCCCAGGGGCTCTGTACCGGCCTGCTGATACTGGTGCCAGTGGGGGCTTCGACCTTCCTGCTGCATTCACTGATGGCGAATGCCGGTATCGTCAGCTATATGAAAAGCCGCGGCCAAAAGCCAGCGTATCTGGAGCCAGCCAGCCAAAACCTGTTTTTCTCGGGTCCCGCCAGCTACCTGCAGATGAAAAACACCCTTATTGCCGGCTACAGTCTCGACAACAAGCAGAATTCGCAGCGCTTTGTCGACTGGGCCAACGAGTATCTGAAGCAGACGCCGGATATCCAGCTGTATTACGACCTGGCCGGCGCCTACGTCCACCTCGGGCAACATGACAAGGCACAGGAAGCCCTTGCAGAAGGACTGCGGATCTATCGCCACAACGGCAAACTGGAAAAGGCCATGGCGGCGTTAAAGAGCGGCCAGATAGACGCCTACCTGAAGCAACTCGCCGAAAAACACGCCAAGCGAAGCCAGACAGGCGGCGGCCAGGCACAGAAATAAGGTTTTCAAGGGGGCGACAGCCCCCTTTTAGCTTTGTCCGCTCGTGCTTGCAGCGACTGAACAAGCTACATGACTTCCCGTGCTCGACTCGAGCCGCTTGTGCCCCGAAGCAGTGACCTCAGACGCCTGGCAACGGCAGCCCAGGAGCGGCCCGGCCCATCAAAGGCCTCAGACGTGCAGTTTTTTCAGCAAGGTCGCGAGCCCGGCCGCGGGCCAATCCAGTTCGAGGATTGCGACTGCACCGGGCAGCATCGGTTCGGGACGACGAGCATCGCCCTCGATCAGGGTTGCTACCAGTTTGCCAATGAGTGGCTGATGTGACACCAACAGCAAACCGTCCAGCATGCTGGATTCCAGCGCCGCCAACGCCAGACGAGTATCAATATCGGGAATGAAAGCGGTATTTGGCTCCAGCAACGGCACACCAAGGTGAGAAACAACACGATCTGCGGTCTGACGGGCACGCAGGTAGGGGCTCGGTAGCACAGCGCTGACATCGTCAAGCACAGCGCGCTCCCGCGACAGCATGCGATCAAGGGCCATGATGCCCCGTTCCGTGAGCGACCGATCGAAGTCGGACGGCGCGTCGAAACCCGCTTCGCCGTGTCGCATCAGATAGAGTTTCATCGAACGATCTCACTGTTCGCTGCGCGCCGCACGAAAGCCCAATTAGACGGCAGGACGCCAGCGTCGGCTTTAGCTGCGTGGTAAGACGAACTCGACGTCGCTGCTCTGCTCGTTGAGCATCAGCATCTTGGCCACGGCGGCAACCGGCAGCCCCTTGAAGACAACCTCGTAGAGCCCCGCAACCAGAGGCATATAGATACCGAGCTGATCGGACTTTTCCTTGACGCGACGCAGCGTATTGACACCCTCGGCGACTTCGCCCAGGGCCTCGACCGCATCGTCGAGGGACTTGCCTTCGCCCAGCGCGAAACCGACGCGATAATTGCGCGACAGCGGCGACATGCAGGTGACGATAAGATCACCGACGCCCGCCAGACCGAGGAAGGTTAAGGGATTGGCCCCCATGCTGACGGCAAAACGGCTCATCTCGGCAAGACTGCGCGTCATCAGCATGCTGCGGGTATTCTCACCCATACCAAGCGCGGAGCTGAGACCGGCCGCGATGGCATAGATATTCTTGAGCGCGCCGCCCAGTTCGACGCCGTACATATCGGTACTGGCGTAGACGCGAAAATATTCGGTATGCAGCACTTTCTGCACCGTCTCGCGCACGCCCTCGTCCTCACTGGCGATAACCGTTGCCGTCAACTGTCGCGCCGCCACCTCCTTGGCAAGGTTCGGACCGCTCAATACACCGATAAGCGCATCCGGCAATTCGTCACGCAGAATCTGGCTCATCAGACTGAAGGTGTCGGCCTCGATGCCCTTGGTGGTGCTGACCACCATCTGCCCGGGACGCAGGAACGGCTTGGCGTCCCGGACCACTTCCCGAAAGGCGCTGCTGGGAATGGCGACAAACACCAGGTCGGCGCCATCGAGCACTCGTTCAAGACGGGTGTCGACCTCGAGACTGTCCGCCAGGCGGTAACCCGGCAGATACTTGGCGTTTTCACGTGTCTTGCGTATCGATTCCGCCTGCTGCTCATCCCTCAGCCACTGCCGAACCGAAAGCCCCTTTTCCGCCACCAGATTCGCAAGCACTGTACCGAAGCTACCCCCACCCAGTACTGCGACCTGTGTATTGCCACTCATGTAACGAAACTCCTTGTTGGGTTGACCGGCTGTCAGCGGCGGCGATTGAGACTGTCGAGGACAAAATCCACACCACGAAACAGCAGCATCACGACGCCAAACCCGACCGGCGCCAACACCAGAAACAGCAGCAGCAACGACGAATCGCCAGTGCGCTGAAATCCCGCCGCACCGATCGCCACGAAGAATACCGCCATCAATAACGCGGCTATCCGCGAGATCCGGCGCGTACCGTGGCGGTCATGGTCCGTCACTGCACATCCCGTCTCGTTGAGGCACCAGACTTGTTCGCCTCGGCTTCGCCCGCATCTAAAGCAGTTTCGGAGGCGGGCTCCACTGCCTCTTCGGTCACCACTGACTTGTCAGCGGTGGCAGCGGCCTCACCCTCTGCAGCATCCTGCTCGGCAGGCTTGTCGGATGCGTCAGCATCTGCCTTCACTGCGCTTTCGCTGGCGCCGGCCGAGGCAACCTCGGGCTCCCCTGAAGCCGGTGGGGATTCCGCCTCGGCTGCGGAAGCCGTCGCCTGTTCGGCTCCCTGCTGTTGATCCTCGAGATCCTGTTGCAGCCCACCCTCCGCAACCGGGCGTTCGGAGACGTCCGGACTAACGGAGGCTTCGGTCTCGACAGGCGCGTCCTGGGTTTGAACGTCTGCCACCTCGCCATTGTCTTCAGACTGCCCGGCCACTTCCGCTTCAGGCGGCTCGACCGGCGCCTTTTCGACACGAATTTCAGGGACTTCTTTCAGCAGCTCTGCATCGGGGTGGACGCATTCGAGCTTGACCCCGGTTTCCGCTTCAATTTCCGGAATCAGGAAGGAGTCGTTCTCGCAGGCGAAACAAACCGACTCACCGCTGGCGCCCGCACGCCCGGTTCGACCAATACGGTGCACGTAATCATCCGGCTCTTCCGGCAACTGATAGTTGATGACGTGGGTCACGCCGTCAATATGAATGCCGCGACCTGCGACATCGGTGGCGACCAGCACCTGGATCTTGCCACTGCGGAAATCCTCAAGCGTACGCAGGCGCTTATTCTGCGGGATCTCACCGGACATCAGCGCAGCCTTGAGGCCGTCTTTCTGCAAACGCTCCGCCAGTGCCCGGGTTTCGTGGCGACGGTTGCCGAACACGATCACCTTCTCGATGCCGTTGACGCGAATGTAGTTGCGAAGCAGGCGGTACTTCTGGTTGCTCGATACCAGGAACACTGTCTGACTGACGTTATCCGTGGTCTTGTGCTCGGATTCGATCTCCACCTTTATCGGATCGACAGTCCACTGCTTCGCCAGGTTCATGATGTCGTCAGAGAAGGTAGCGCTGTAAAGCAGCGTCTGGCGATCCTCACCCTTGCGCGGCGTCTGGCGGATGATGGTGCGCACATCGGGGATGAAGCCCATGCTGAGCATGCGGTCCGCTTCGTCCAGCACCAGCACCTCGACATTGTAGAGGTCCACTTCTTTGGAGCGTACGAAGTCGATCAGGCGCCCCGGCGTAGCCACCAGTATATCGACCGGCCGCTCGCGAAGCTGGGCGCGCTGCTTGTCATAATCCATGCCGCCGACCAGCGCCACCACGCCGAAATTGGCGTATTTCGACAGCCCTTCGGCATCGGCTGCGATCTGCAGTGCCAGCTCGCGGGTCGGTGCGACGATCAGCGCGCGCGGTTCGCCGAGCTTGCGCTCGTCGGCCAGCGGGTAGTCGAGCAGGTCGGTGATGATACCGGCCAGGAAAGCCGCAGTCTTGCCGGTACCTGTCTGGGCCTTGCCGATGATGTCCTTTCCTGCCAGTGCCGGCTCGATGGTGGCGGCCTGGATCGGCGTGCAGTACTGGAATCCCAGATCCTGAATCGCGCGCAGCACGGCATCGGGCAGATTGAAGTCATGAAAGCGGCGCTTGCCCTCCGCCTCCGGCACATCGAAATCGGCCGGGGACCAGCTGGCTGCTACGTTGGTCTCTTCCCGACGCCGCCGGGATCCGCCGCGCTTGCGGGATGAGCCTCGCGGGCGTCTGCGCTTGGTGCTTTTCTCTTCGTTGCTCAACGTTAAGCCTTAAATCCTGTTAGTTCAGTTTGCGCCTGAACGGCGGCAAGGCATCCAGCAATTGCCGGCCATAACGCCTTGTCACCACTCGGCGATCGAGCAGAATCACGGTACCGCGGTCCTGCTCTGTACGCAGCAGGCGGCCGACCGCCTGAGTCAGCCGCATCGACGCCATCGGCACCGACCAGTCGATGAAGGCGTTTCCGCCCCGCTGTTCGATCCATTCCGCCATTGTGGCGTCGACCGGGTCGTCCGGCACGCTGAACGGCAGTTTGGCGATAATCACCTCGGTCAGATAGCCGCCGGGCAGGTCCACCCCTTCGGCAAAGGATGCCAGACCGAAGATGACGCTGGGCTCGCCCCTGTCAACAGCACCACGGTGCTGCTGGAGGATTTCGTTCTTCGAGTACTGGCCCTGTGACAGCACCGTATTCTTAATAGATTCGTCCAACTCTTCAAGCACGGTGCGCATCTGCCGCCAGGAACTGAACAATACCAGAGTTGCCTTGGCGCTTAACAGACGCTGCCCGAGAAATTCCGCCACTTCGCGGGTGTGCGCGTCGGGATCGGAGGGGTCCGCCTGCATCGGCGGCACCCAGAGCTCGGCGCTGCGCTGATGATCGAACGGACTTTGCAGACGCTCGCAGGGCGTTTCCGGCGCCAGCCCGAGATCCACCAGCACGCGATCGAACTGCCCCAGCGCCGTCAGCGTCGCCGAGGTTACCACGGCACCGTAACAGTGGTCCCAGAGGTGTTCACTCAGGGTTCCGGCCGCCGATACCGGACTGGAACGGCATTCGTAATCGAGTCCGTCATTGCCTTCGACAACATTGATCCAGCGCGCCGTCGGCGACGCGCCTTGTGTATCGACCTCGCGATAGGAGCGGGCCAGCCAGTGGATAGCCTGCATTCGCGACAGCAGCATGCCCATCTGTGGATACCAACGCTCGGCGGCGGCCTTGTCGAGCTCTGGGATACCGCCATCCATCGCTTCCTTCAGCAAGTCGACGATCTGCTCGAACTTCTGCGATGCCTTGTCGGCGATCATGGCAATGTCGCCGGACTCGATGCGCAGCGTCTCCGGCAGTTGCCCGCCGGGAAAGCGGAACCGGTCCGAAACCGGCGTACCGTCGGCGCCATGCAGCATGGTTCTCAGGGTACGCTGCAACCCTTCGAGGCATTGGTGCAGCTCGGCGAATGGCGCATCCAGCTGTGCGACATAGGTATTCAGCACCGAGTGATCGCCGCACTCGCCACGCATCCGCTCGAGCTGGCGCGAGGCCGTTGACAGCCAGCGATTACTGGAGCCGACCCGCATGCTGTAGGCAAAATGGCCGATCGCCTTGGCCGCCAGGTGATGCCCCTCATCGAACACGTAAATACTGTCGACCGGATCAGGCAGGATTGCACCGCCGCCAAGCGCCAGGTCCGCCATCACCAGGTCATGATTGGCGATGACCACGTCGACCTGATCAAGCGACTCGCGCGCCCGGTAAAACGGACAGGCGCTGAAATTGGCGCAGCGCCGGTTACTGCACTGCAAATGATCGCTGGTGAGCGGCTGCCACAGGCTGTCTTCGAGCTCCCGTCTCAGATTATCCCGGTCGCCGTCCCAGCGGCCGGCGGCGAACTCGTTCAGCAGGTCGCGGTAAAGCTCGAGCGAAGCGTCGTCGAGTTTTTCGGCCAGCTCATCCTCGTACAGCGCCATCTGCCCCATCGAGGCCTGGCTATCGAGCATACGCTCCGCCTTGGTGATGCAGAGGTACCGCCCCCGCCCCTTGGCCAGGCTGAACTTGACGGGCAGCTGGGCATGGCGGGCGATGTCCGGCAGGTCCTTCATGACCAGTTGCTCCTGCAACGCTACGGTGGCGGTCGACAGTATCAGCTTCTTGCCGGCAGCCCGGGATAGCGGCAGGGTCGCAAGCAGGTAAGCGAGCGTTTTCCCGGTACCGGTGCCGGCTTCGACGAGACAGACGTGCATCCCCGACTGCCGCACCCCTGAAGCGTCGGCTTCGATATTGCCGAGCACCCGCGCGATATGCGCGATCATCAGGCGCTGACCCTGTCGCGGCTTGAGCGACTTGGCCGCGAGAAAGTCCCGGTAAGCCTGTTGTATCTCGTGTTTTAGCGCCTCGGTCAGCACATCGACGTCCGGTATTGCCTTGTAAAGGCTGAAGATTCTACCAAACCACTGGATGTATAGACAGAATTTGCTTTACCGGTTTCGATTACTGTATATACTTACACGTACTGTACATACAAACAGGTTCCGATTATGAAACTGACCCGACGACAAACGGACGTGCTCGAGTGCATCAAGCACCATATCGAAACCACAGGCTACCCCCCGACCCGCGCCGATATCGCCCGCGAACTGGGTTTTCGTTCCGCCAATGCCGCCGAGGAACACCTCAAGGCACTGGCCAAGAAAGGCGCCATCGAGATCATCAAGGGTACATCCCGCGGCATTCGCCTGCCCGAGATGGAGCAGGAAGCCGCCAACGAGGGGCTACCGATCGTCGGCCAGGTCGCCGCCGGCTCACCGATCCTGGCGCAGCAGCATATCGAGGACCACTGCACCATTTCATCGGACTTCTTTCACCCCCGCGCCGACTACCTGCTCCGCGTTCGCGGCCAGAGCATGCGCAACATCGGCATCATGGATGGCGATCTGCTGGCGGTTCATCAGTGCAGGGAAGCCCGCAACGGTCAGATCGTGGTCGCCCGCATCGAAGACGAGGTCACGGTCAAGCGTTTCAAACGCGAGGGCGACAAGGTGTTCCTGATCGCCGAGAACGAAGATTTCGAACCGATCGTGATCGACCTGCGCGAACAGGAACTGGCGATCGAAGGACTGGGCGTCGGCGTCATTCGCCGCGCGGGAGAAGCACTATGATCCGACCAAATGACATCAAGCCCCAGCCGATGCTGCCGCACCGCATGCCGACGCCCATGTCCCGGCGCCCGACAACCTTCGACGGCAAGCTGACCGAAATCATCACCCACAGCGCTGATCTCGACAGCATGCCGCTGCTGATGCCTCTGCTGGCTCAACTGAGCCGCGACGACCGCTGGTTCGCCTGGGTCGCACCGCCGGGCAAGCTGCCGAAGGCCCTGCTGACCGAAGCGGGCATCGACCTCAACAAGGTGATTCTGCTGCACCCCGACGCCGAACACAGCGTGCTGGATCTGGCCTGTCGCGCGCTGCGTGCCGGCACCTGCCACGCAGTGATTTCCTGGCCGGGATACCTGTCTCAGCAAGACTTCGGGGCACTGGAGGAAGCCGCCGCTTGCGGCCGCAGCCACGGCATCCTGATCCGCGGCCGGCAGCACGCCTGAAATGGTGAGTTGTCAGCCGTGAGTAGCGAGCGGTAAGCCCACTCGCTACTCACCATTTTCCACGCACTACTCACCTACTCACCACTCCTCCATGCCGGCGCGCAGGCGCTCCACCAGCCGGGATAGCTCGGAATACCACTGCCGGCACTCCGAAAACACGGCACCGTCTTCACGATGACTCGGATTGACCTGACGCACCTGAATTTCCGACAGGCTGTGTTCGGCAATGACAGGCCTGGCACGGTCCGTCGCCTGCCAGCAGGCGCGATAAGCCGTCAGCATTCGCTGCAGCCAGCTGTTCGGGTCGGCTTCCAGCACCTGCAGTTCGTTACGCTCAGGCGCCTCCAGACCGGCGCTCTCCAGCAACGCATCGAGATCGGCAAAGGTTTCGATAGCATCGACGTCGAGCCGGTAACGCTCGGCAATCTCGCGCAGAAACGCCTGATACCCCGAGGCCAGATGGAACAACACCGACTCCTGGAACGATTCGACCAGCGCATGCTTGCTCCAGCCGGTCGAGCTCTGCGCCTCTTCGAGGCGCTCCAGGTGCAACCGGGCAAAGTTCAGTTTCTGACCGGTACGGGTGACATAAATACTCATATGGGTACTCCAGGCGGCAATGTCAGCGACATCGCCTGCCATGTTATTTGGCTTTCTTCGCCTTGTCTTCGACAACCCAGCGACCACCTTCGAAGTAAGCCCGCCACCCCGTAGCCTTGCCATCCACCTCGGTCATGACGTACTGCTCCTTGGTCTTGCGGCTGTAACGCACCTGGGCCGGGTTGCCGTCATCGTCCGCGACCGGCGCCGAAAACAGGAAACTGTATTTCGGATCAATCTCATCCTTGTGCGGCAGCAGCTCGCTGACTTTTGGCGGGCGCGTCTCGCGGTTCTTGGGGAACTGGCTGGCCGCCAGGAACAAACCACTGGCACCGTCGCGCAGCACATAGGTATCGTCGACCTTTTCACAGGCGAGCTCCGGCATCGGTACCGGATCCATCTTGGGCGGCGCCGGCTCACCGCTCTTGAGCAACTTGCGCGTATTCTTGCAGTCGCTGCTGGTGCAACCGAAATATTTGCCGAAGCGTCCGGTCTTCAGCTGCATCTCGGAACCACACTTGTCGCACTCGATGGTCGGACCTTCGTACCCCTTGATACGGTAACTGCCAGTCTCGACCTCGAAGCCATCGCAGTCGGGGTTATTGCCGCAGACGTGCAGCTTTCGGGACTGGTCGACGAGGTAGGAATCCATCGCCGCTCCGCACTTGGCGCAGCGATGCTTCTTGCGCAACAGTCGGGATTCGGCCTCGTCATCAGCATCCTCGCTGACCACCTCGTCGCCGGATACCAGGTTGATGGTGGCCTTGCAACGCTCCTTCGGCGGCAGCGCATAACCGGAACAACCGAGAAAAACGCCGGTACTGGCAGTTCTGATCATCATGGGCCGGCCGCAGTCCGGACAGGGGATGTCGGTGGCGGTGGGCGTATTCGGCCGCATACCGTGCTCTTCGCTCTGCGAATCCTGGAGCTTGAGCACGAAATCGCCGTAAAAGCCGTTCAATACCTGCTTCCAGTCCTTATCACCGCCGGCGACGTCGTCAAGCGCTTCCTCCATCCGGGCGGTAAAGCCGTAGTCCATCAGATCGGAGAAATTCTCGGTCAGGCGCTCGGTCACGATATCGCCCATTTTCTGGGCGTAGAAACGCCGGTTCTGAACCTGTACGTAACCGCGATCCTGTATCGTCGAGATAATGGCCGCGTAGGTCGAAGGGCGCCCGATGCCGCGTTTTTCGAGCTCCTTCACCAGGCTGGCCTCGGTATAGCGAGGCGCCGGTTTGGTGAAGTGCTGCTTGGGATCAAGCTGTTCGAGCGTAAGCGTATCGCCTGACTGAAGATCAGGCAGGATAACATCCTCGTCGCTCTTGCCCTTGGACGGCAATATTCGGGTAAAACCATCGAATTTCAGGATCCGACCGCGGGTACGCAGTTCGAACTCGCCGGCCTTGACCTGAATTCGTGTGCTGAGGTATTCAGCCGGTTTCATCTGGCAGGCGATGAACTGGCGCCGAATAAGGTCGTACAGACGTTCGGCATCGCGCTCCATTCCGGTCAGCGCCGTCGGCACGATGGAGACGTCGGATGGACGGATCGCCTCGTGAGCCTCCTGAGCACCTTCCTTGCTGGAGTACGCCACAGGCGCTTCCGGCAGGTACTGGCTGCCGTACTGGTCGCCGATGAAGTCACGGCAGGCGCTCACCGCCTCGGTACTGAGGTTGGTGGAGTCAGTACGCATGTACGTGATGTAGCCGGCCTCGTAGAGACGCTGCGCCAGCATCATGGTTTTCTTGACGCCGAACCCCAAACGGGTACTCGCAGCCTGCTGCAGGGTCGACGTGATAAAAGGCGCGCCCGGCTTGGTGCTGGTCGGCTTGTCCTCGCGGCTCACGACTTCGAAGGCTGCCTTTTTCAGCTGCTCGAGGTACCGGTTGGTCTCCTCCTCTCCGGTCGGGCGGAATGCCTGCCCCTGATGACGCGTCACCTGCAGCCGCACCGCCTCCTTGGCGGCGTTCAGGGTATCGGCATGCACTTCCCAGTATTCTTCCGGCACGAACGCCCGGATCTCGCGCTCACGCTCCACCACCAGTCGCACCGCAACCGATTGCACCCGGCCGGCCGACAGACCACGGGCAATCTTCTCCCACAGCAACGGTGACAGCATGTATCCGACAACCCGATCGAGAAAACGGCGCGCCTGCTGCGCATTGACCCGCGCCATATCCAGGTCGGATGGCTGCTCGAATGCGGACTTGATCGCTTTTTTGGTGATTTCGTTGAAAACCACGCGACGGTATCGGCTGTCGTCGCCACCGATCGACTCGCGCAGGTGCCAGGCAATGGCCTCCCCCTCGCGGTCCAAATCGGTCGCGAGATAGATTTCGTCGGCGTTCTTCGCCAGGCGCTTGAGTTCGTCGACGACCTTTTCCTTGCCCGGCAGGATCTCGTAATGGGCCTCCCAATCATGATCGGGATTGATACCCATGCGCGCGATCAGCTGCTCGCGGGACTTGCGCGCCTTGTATTCGGCCTTTTCCTGCGGCGACATCTTGCGCGTCAACGCCGCCTGCTTCGCCCGCTCCTTGGGGTCGCTTTTGGTCGCACTGCCACTGGTCGGCAGGTCACGGATATGACCGACACTGGACTTCACGACATACTGGCTGCCGAGATATTTGTTAATCGTCTTTGCCTTTGCCGGGGACTCGACGATAACGAGAGATTTACCCATAGAATTCTGTTCCTTGGCGCGGAAAGGGCTTGGTACCTGTTAGCGAAGTCGCGGCCGGCTCCGAGAGGCTCGCAGCGCAGGCCAGAGACTTGTCGGGACTTGGTTCACAGGTTCAATCAGCGTGCATATATAAGTGCTGAGTATTTGAGGGTCAAGCCGCGGCCCCGAAAAAAAACTACCGCGCCCCTCGCCGCTTTACTCAACGTACAGGATGAAAAACCACGCTTTCAGGCTTTATAATTCATACACTTATTTATAACCAACCACGTTGGCGACGATGCTGCAAGACAATCTGACGTATATTATCCTCATTGCCGTCGTCGGCCTGGCCGCACTGCTCACCAGCCATGTGATCAGCAGTCGCGAAAAAGATGCCAGTGCCCGCGCAGAACGCCTGAAATGGTTGCTGCAACAGTCAGAGCATTGCTTCAACGCGCTAATGATCATGCGCGCGGCCGGTTGCAAGAGCGAAATCGTTGAACGCGTCGACGCCCACGCCCAGACGCTGTTGGATGAAATGGAAGTACTGGCACCCGGGTCCGATGCGCTTAGCAGCGCTCGTACCCTCAAAGCCAGCGCCGACCGCGCTACCGCTTCGAGCGTACCGATGAACAGCGACCGTGCAATCAAGCGCGCCTCGATCTACATTCGATTTGCCAGCCGGCTACTCGAGGAGATGGCCAAGGCCGACAAGCTCAGCAGCCAGCTCGCCGCCAGCTACGCGCAGGAGCTGCACTGGCTCAACGTTTCCATCGTCGCCACCGCCCACCTGGCCCAGGGTCAGAAGAGCCTGAGCGCCGAGGACAGACCCGCCGCACTGTCACACCTCAAGCACGCCAAGGCCGTTCTGACCCGCGCCATGGTGCCACAGCAGCTCAAGCAGGACCGGCTGCAGCAGATCCAGTCGCTGCTCGACAGCCTCGAACCGCGCCAGCCGCGCCCGCGCGGCACTCTGGCCGACGACCTCGACGGTTACTTCAGAGATCGCTGAGCGGACTGAACCGCGGCACGCGGCGACCATCGCCCAGTTCGACCTCTTCGACGAACATGCTCAGCGGCCTGACCCAGAGCCCGCAATCCCCGTAGCAGGTACGGTAGACCACCAGCCACTCCTCGGTTTCCGAGTGCCGGGCACAGCCGATCACTTCGTACTCCTGCCCCTTGTAGTGCCGGTAGCGCCCTGGCGCCGGCTGATTCATTGTTTGCATGCGGTTAAAAATCCTGTTTGATGATCTGCTGCAGGCCATCGCGGATCCGTTCCAGATCCTCGACACTGCCATGTTCCCCCCAGAGCGCACTGACATGAATCGGCGTCGACTCGACCGCAACCACGTCGCCCGGCAACGTCTCCAGCACCGCGGCCAGCTGCTTCAGCTGCCCGGCGCCCAACTGGCGCTCGCCGATGGTCCAGCTCCAGCCATCCGGTAGCCCCTCGCGCGCCAGCGAGCGCACCCGAAATACCCGCCAGGGTTGCAGGCGCTCCCGCACCCGGGCATCGACACCCTGACGCAGTAAACGATAGGCAGGACGCCTGAACTCTTCGGCTTCGGCTTCGCCGGAGGCCCGCGGCCCGGTCAGGGTCACCAGCTGCACCTGGAATCCCAGGGTACGGGCACGTGCACGCAAATGCCCCTGCTCGGTCTGGCGCCGGGTCGGCATTGCCCACATTACCGAGCCGACCAGCGACATCATGATCAGAACGATAATCGCCCACTTCCACATATTTTCATTTCCTTCAGTCTGAGCACCGGCTCGAAATCACACCCCGGTGCCGTTGATCCAGATCACCCGGGCGGCATTACCCTATGCTAATCTCAGGTTATCCACCCTCAAGAGGAACCCGCACAAGATGAGCGCTTACAAACGAATCCTGATGGCTGTCGACCTGTCGGAAGAGTCGGATCAGCTGATCGACAAGACCTGCGAGATTGCCGAGCGCAACGACGCCGAACTGAGCCTCATTCACGTCATCGAACCCCTTAGCTTCGCCTATGGCGGTGATGTACCGATGGACCTAACCACGATTCAGGAACAGCTGGACGACCACGCCCGCAGCAAGCTCGATGCTTTCGCCAGCCGCCTCGGCCACCCGGTGAAAAATAAATTCATCGTCAGCGGCCATACCGAGTCCGAAATCCACCGCGTTGCCGAAGAACAGGACATCGACCTGATCATCGTCGGCAGCCACGGCCGCCACGGGCTGTCGCTGCTGCTTGGCTCCACCGCCAATGGCGTGCTGCACGGGGCCCGCTGCGATGTACTGGCGGTCCGCGTACAACCGGTCGAAAAAGATTAACAAAACGTCAAGTTTCAGGCGCAAAGCTGCGAGCGGATCTAGCCCCGCCTGCAGCTTGCAGCCTGCCGCTCCAACCCTACCCTTCCTGCATCGCCTCGAGCTCGACCCAACGCTCCATCAACTGCTCGAGCGCCTCCTCCTGCTGCTGTAGCAATGCAAGCTTGGCGTTGACCTGATCATGGGGCTGATCGTAGAAAGCCGGAGAGGATACCTCCTCCTGCAGCGCCGCCAGCGCCTGCTCGGCCTCTTCCAGCTGCTGTGGCAGAGCGTCGAGTTCCCGCTGCAGCTTGTAACTGAGCTTGCGTGATGCTTTCGGCTTATCTGCCTCGACCTTCTTCTGCTCCTGCTTTTCGGATTCACCGGGCTCCGCCGCGACCGGGGCTGGCCGCTGGCGCAGCCAGTCCTGGTAGCCACCAACATATTCGCGGACCTTGCCGTTACCCTCGAACGCCAGCGTGCTGGTGACGACATTATCGAGGAAGGAGCGGTCGTGACTCACCAGCAGCACCGTGCCCTTGAACTCGAGCAGGATTTCCTCGAGCAACTCCAGCGTCTCGACGTCGAGGTCGTTGGTCGGCTCGTCAAGCACCAGTACGTTTGCGGGTTGACTGAACAGCTTGGCCAGCAGCACGCGGTTGCACTCGCCGCCGGACAACGCGCGTACCGGCGTACGCGCCCGCTCGGCCGAAAACAGGAAGTCACCGAGGTAGCTGATGATATGACGATCGCGGCCGTTGATGCTGATGCTTTCGCGCCCCTGGGAGATGTTGTCGATGACCGTCTTGTCCGGGTCCAGCTGGCCGCGCAGCTGATCGAAGTACGCCACCTCCAGCTTGGTACCGCGGCGAATTTCACCACTGTCGGGCTCGAGTTCGCCCAGCACCAGTTTCAGCAGACTGCTCTTGCCGATACCGTTGGGGCCGATCAGACCGATACGGTCTCCGCGCTGAATCATCAGGCTGAGCCGGTCAATCAGGGTGCGCCCTTCGTACCCGAGCGATACGGACTTGAGCTCCGCCACCAGTTTGCCGGACTTCTGCGCTTCATCGAGGCCGAACTTGGCCTGCCCCTGACGATTGCGCCGCTCGGACCGGTCCCGCCGCATCTGCTCAAGCGCCCGCACGCGACCTTCGTTGCGTGTGCGACGCGCCTTGATGCCCTGCCGGATCCACACTTCTTCCTGCGCCAGCTTCTTGTCGAACTCGGCGTTATGGCGCGCCTCTTCGGCGAGCAGCTGTTCCTTGCGCTGCTGATACTGGCGGTAGCTTCCGGGGAACGACGTCAGGACGCCGCGGTCAAGCTCGACGATCCGGGTGGCAAGGGCATCGACCAGCGCACGGTCGTGGGAGATGAACAGCAGACCGCCGCGGAATTCCAGCAACCGCTGTTCGAGCCACTCGATGGTGTCGATATCGAGATGGTTGGTCGGCTCATCGAGCAACAGCAGATCGGGCTCCTGCACCAGCGCCGCCCCCAGCGCCGCACGCCGACGCCAGCCGCCCGAAAGTTCCGACATGCGACGTTCGCCCGGCAGACCCAAACGGTCGAGCACGCGGTCGACCTTCTGCTCCAGGTGCCAGCCGTCGAGCGACTCGATCCGCTGCTGCAGCGATTCCAGCGCCGCCAGACTGGCGTCGTCGTGCCGCTGCACCAGCTCGTCGTAGCGCTGGCGCAACTCGACGATATCCGCCAGCCCCGTCATCACCACGTCCCGCACCCGGCGTTCGTCGGCAGCCGGCAATGCCTGGGGCAGCTGCGCGATGCGGCAGGCCGGGTCGGTCCAGAATTCTCCGCTGTCAGCCTGAAGCTCCGAACACACCAGTTTCAGGAGCGTCGACTTGCCCGCACCGTTCAACCCGACGAGCGCGACGCGTTCGCCCGGCTCGATCTGGAAGCCGACCTGGTCCAGCAGCGTTCGCGCGCCGAAGGCCACAGAGATATTGTCAAGTCGTATCAAAGGCATAGCAAAGAAATTCAAGTTGATGAGGGGGCCATTATTCTACAGCATTCCCCTCCGCAAGATGAAAACTGTTCACGACTGTTTTTTCTCCTCAAGACTGCTTTAGACTGGTCGACAACACCAATTGAACAGGGCTGTGGATTGGCTATGAAACCTCTCTCCTCGACGTTGCTTCCATTCATCATCTGCGCCACCGGTCTGCTCGCCAATACCAGTTACGCCACGGCGCCGGATCCCTTCGGGGAGCAGCGGGCACGCTACCAGCAGGCGACGGCGGCGCTGGAGTCCGGCGACATGGAGCGCTACCGCAACCTCAAGCAGGATCTGAAGCAATACCCGCTGTTTCCATATCTCGAGTATGCGGAGCTCGAGCGGTCGCTGTCGGGCGCCAGCCAAACCCAGGTCGACCGTTTTTTCGCAGCCCATGGCGACACGCTGCTGGCCCCACGATTGCAGCGGCGCTGGCTGAGAGAACTCGCCAGCCGCAATGACTGGCGTGGCCTGCTGCAGGCCGACGCCAAAATGCCGGTCGACGGCACCCGCTACGAGTGCCTGGTATTGCGGGCCCGCCTCAACACCGGCGATATCAAGGGCGCCTACGCCCGGGCGGCGGACCTCTGGAACACGGGCGAATCGCAGCCCGAAAGCTGCGACCCACTGTTCGACAGCTGGATCGCTGCCGGCCTCCTGACCTCCGACATCGCCTACAGCCGGTTCTGGAAAGCCGTGGATAATGGCCGCCTCTCCCTGGCGCGATACATCGATCGCTACGTCACGCGTAGCGACCAGAAGGCCATCACCGGCCTGCTGTTGAAAGTCAGTGCGAACCCGGGCCTGCTGGCCGACAAATCATTACTAACAGCCAAGAACCCCGAACAGGGCCGTATCGCCGCCTACGGCATTCGCCAGCTGGCGCGCAAGGACCTCAAACAATCCTTTTCGCTGTGGCTGCGAGACCGCGACCGACTGGCGATTGACGACACCAGGCGCGCCGAGCTCGACACCTATTTCGGCGTGCGTATCGGCAAGAACTTTTTCCCCGACCACGAACAGCAGATGCAACGCCTGGACCCGGATTACCGCTATCCGGAGGTCACAGAATGGCGCATCCGCAACACCCTTATTCGCCGGGACTGGGCGGGCGTGCTGCGCCAGATCGAACGCCTTCCCAAGGACTACCAGGAGCAGGACCGCTGGCGCTACTGGCGCAACGTCGCTGCCGAAGCCGTCGGTGGACAGCCAGTCAAGGCGCTCAAGGACAACTTTGCCAAACTCACCGCCGAGCGCAGCTTCTATGGTTTCCTGGCGGCCGAAACCCACAACCTCCCCTACGACCTTAACGACGAACCGCCCCAGTTCGACGCCAAGCTGCTCAAGCGTCTCGAGCAGAGCCCGCCGTTCCAGCGCATGAGCGAGTTCCTCAACCTTGACCAGGAATACCCGGCGCGCTCCGAGTGGAATCACGCCCAGACCCTGCTCAGCCCCGAGGAGCGCCACGCGGCGGCGCACGTCGTCAGTCGCTGGGGCTGGTACGATCAGGGCATACGCGGCGCCATCAGCAGCAAGCAATGGAACGATCTCAGCATCCGCTTCCCGCAGCCCTATCGCGATCTGTTCGACCGCTACGCCGATGGCCGCAATATCAACCGGACCTGGGCGATCTCGATCGCACGCCAGGAAAGCGCCTTCCAGGCCAAGGTACAATCCCACGCCGGAGCCCGCGGACTGATGCAACTGATGCCGAAAACGGCATCACTGACCGCAAAGCGCTTCCAGGTACCTTACAGATCTTCGGCACAGCTCTACGATCCGTCCACCAACATCTCCCTGGGTACGGCATACCTGGCGCAGATGCTGGAACGTTTCAATGGCAACCGCATACACGCCACCGCGGCGTACAATGCCGGTCCGTATCGGGTGTCGCAGTGGCTCGAGGAGCGGGGCAACCTGCCGCTCGACATCTGGGTCGAAACCATCCCGTTCGACGAAACCCGAAACTATGTTCAGAACGTGCTGGCATTCGGCGTGATCTATGACGTACGCGCCAACCGCAATACCAGCATGCTGAGCCCGGACGAGTCTTCCCAGCTCGCACTCTATCGTCCCTGACCCCACCCACCCCGGCCAGCGCTGCGGAACCAAGACTGCTCCGCAGCGCTGGTAATCGCAGCCTCGAACGGCATAATAGCGCCGTGCAACGCCGTTCAACCGGGCACTCGAGGACCGTCCATGCTGCCGACGATGATCGATATCGGGGTCAACCTGACCGACAAACGCTTCGCCAACGACCAGGATGCCGTCGTGGAACGGGCGCTGGAGGCTGGCGTCACCCGCCTGGTCGTGACCGGCACCAGCATCGAGGGTAGCGAGGCCGCAATGGCATTATGCGACCGGCACCCCCAGCATCTTTACTTCACGGCCGGTGTCCATCCGCACCACGCCAGCGAGTTCGACAACGAGCGCGCGCGCGACCTCAAGGCACTCGCCGCGCATCCGGCCTGCGTCGCCATCGGCGAAACGGGACTCGACTTCTGTCGCAATTTCTCCAGCCCTTCGCAGCAGATCGACGCGTTCGAACGCCAGCTGGAACTGGCTTGCAGCACCGGACTACCCTTATTTCTGCACGAACGCGACGCCCATACCCGGCAACTGGAAATGCTGAAGACCTACCGCGACCACTTCAGCCGCGCCGTCGCCCACTGCTTCACCGGCAGCCGGGAAGAGCTATACGGCTACCTGGATCTGGACCTGCACATCGGCATTACCGGCTGGATCTGCGACGAACGGCGCGGCGCCCATCTGCTGCCGCTGCTGAAGGACATACCGAGCAACCGGCTGATGCTCGAAACCGATGCGCCCTACCTCAGCCCCCGCGACCTGAAACCCAAACCCAAGTCAGGCCGCAACGAACCTGCGTTCCTGCCCCACATCGCCCGCAGGGTCTCGGTGGAAACCGGTGAAACGGAAGAGAATCTGCGCGCCCGCGTGCTCGAGACCAGCCAGGCATTCTTCGGCCTCAGCTGAGCGCGGCCATGCGACACAAAGCGCCCTAATGCGCAGACTCATCCTCGAACGATCCGACAAAGCTGCGCAGCTCCAGCATATCGAATGGCCAGCCGAGCTCCTCACCGCTGACCTCGTCCACCAGCACCGGGATCCGCACGGCGTATCGCGCCATAAGATCGTCGTCATAGGCGATATCGACTTCATCAACGCTATGGCGCAGCGGGTCGAGCCCCGCCACCAGCAGCCCGACCGCCTCCTCGCACAGGTGACAACCACTGGTACTCATCAGCAGAAAATGACGCATGGGGCTCCGACTCCTGAATGAACGACTGGGAGGCCGCATTCTATCCGCCCCCCACCGCCGCCGCAAAAACCCGGCGTCACCGCACTGTCACACAAGCACGTCAGGATGAGTCGCCATATTCAGTCAGCGCAGCCGCAGCATAGAGGCCAGATGTCCGACGTATCTTGGAGGATCGCGTCACGATGGGGGTTGTCAGGCTGACGAACAGAGATATATGCTTGAACCTCGCTCGATCTTTTAGCCGGTGCACAATAACCATCCCGTATCGGCGAACGTATCCAATCCAGGGCCTGCAGTACGTGACCCGCGGCAGGCCAACGCAGGAAAAGGCGGTACTGATGGAAAAAAATAGCAACGCGCTTGCCAACCCCCAGGAATTCATCGATTACCTGAACAAGGAAACGCAAAAGGTACTGGAGATGTTCTCCGCCACCGGCGGCGACGACATTTTCAACCAGTTTGCCCAGTCCTGGACCGAGCTGGCGACACGCTCGTTCGAGGACCCGACGGTCTGGATTCGCGCCATTACCGACTACCAGCAGGCCCAGTTCAACCTCTGGCGCAACCTCTTCACCGGCAACCACGAATCATCCGTTGTCGAGCCCAGTCGCGGCGACCGCCGTTTCCAGGCCGAAGAGTGGTCCAAGAACCCGGTATTCAGCTACATCAAGCAATCCTATCTGCTCACCGCCAACCTGCTGAACGACATGGCCGCCAACGTCAAACTGTCGGACAAGGAACAGCAAAAGCTCGAGTTCTATACCCAGCAGTACATCGACGCGATGTCACCGACCAACTTCGCCCTGACCAACCCGGAAGTGCTGCAGCAGGCCCTTGAGACCAAGGGCCAGAGCCTGGTCGACGGCCTCAAGAACCTGCTCGGTGATATCGACAAGGGTCACATCTCGATGACCGACGAGTCCGCCTTCGTGATCGGGGAAAACCTCGCTGCTACCGAAGGCCAGGTGGTATTCGAAAACCAGATGTTCCAGCTGATCCAGTACACTCCGGTTACCGAGCAGGTGGCGGAACGTCCGCTGTTGATCGTCCCGCCGAGCATCAACAAGTTCTATATCCTGGACCTCCAGGAGCACAACTCCTTCGTGCGCCACTGCGTGGAACAAGGCCAGACGGTGTTCCTGATGTCCTGGGTCAACCCGACGCCGGAACAGAGCCACTTAGGCTGGGACGATTACGTCGGCGAAGGTGTGATCAAGGCTATCGAAGTGGTCAAAGAGATCAGCGAGAGCCCGAAGATCAACATGGTGGCCTGGTGTGTCGGCGGCACCCTCGCCGCTTCTGCACTCGCGGTACTGGCTGCGCGCAAGGATACCACCGTCGCGTCCGCGACCTTCCTCACCACCCTGACCGACTTCAGCGATCCGGGCGACCTGCGCGTTTTCATCGACGAAGAGCAGATCAAGCACCTGCAGAACAAGGTCACCACCGAGGGGATCCTGCACGGCCGCGAGCTGGCGACATCCTTCAACATGCTGCGCTCCAACGACCTGATCTGGTCGTACGTTGTCAACAACTACCTCAAGGGCCAAACGCCTCCGCCATTTGACATCCTCTACTGGAACAGCGACTCGACCAACCTGCCAGCGACCATGTACACCTATTACCTGAACCGGATGTACCTGGAAAACAAGCTGGTCGAGCCCAACGCCCTGACCATGTGCGGCGAGAAGATCGACCTGCGCAAGATCAAGATCCCCTGCTATTTCCTGTCGACGGCCGAAGATCACATCGCCCCGTGGAAGGGAACTTTCAAGGGGGCCGAGAACTTCCGTGGCAATGTCGAGTTCGTACTCGGCGCCAGCGGCCATGTCGCCGGCGTGATCAACCCCGCCTCGAAGAACCGCCGTCATTACTGGACCAGCGGCGAGATGGGCAAAGGCGCCGACCATTGGCTCGATACCGCCACCCAGCACGAAGGCTCCTGGTGGAATCACTGGTCCGAGTGGCTCAAGCGTCGCCAGGGCAAGACCATCGACGCCCCGAAGTCGTTTGGCAATGCCACTTACCAGGTCATCGAGCCCGCTCCGGGTCGATACGTTCGCAGCCGTCTCGACTAAGCCTGACAGCTCGCTGGAAACGGCGGCAGCGCTTCGGCCTGCCGCCGTTTTTTTTGCCCCCAGACGGCCCGTCAAGTGTCACCCCGGCGACAGCCAAACGGGCAAACGGCGGACAGCGAGCAATAAAAAACGCAGGCACGCACCGACCAAGAGGCCACGCCTGCCGGATCGGGAAGAGCAGGCCTCGGGCTGTCGGCGACACTTGCCGCGTGGCGCGAGCGGCATTATCCTGAGCGGCCGAAATCACGGAGGTGCGCCATGGATACAATCGACTGGGCCCGGACCAAAGCCGCCGTCTGGCGTGCGCGCAGCAACCGCCTGAGGGAAATCCGGCGCCTCGATCCGATCGCGCTGGACCAGCTGCTGGGCGTTGAACGACAGAAAACCCTGCTGTGCCAGAACACCGAACGCTTCCTGGCCGGCAAGCCTGCGAACAATGCCCTGCTTTGGGGCTCACGCGGTACCGGCAAGTCGTCCCTGATCAAGGCGCTGCTGAATCGCTATCACGACCAGGGGCTGCGCATGATCGAGGTGGACAAGGACGACCTCGTCGACCTCCCCGAGATCGTTGATGACATTCAAGACCTGCCCCAGCACTTCGTCATTTTCTGTGATGACCTCTCGTTCGAGGAGGGCGAAAGCAGCTACAAGCCGCTGAAGTCGGTGCTCGAAGGCTCGCTCGAGCTGCCGCCCGAAAATGTGCTGATCTACGCCAGCTCGAATCGCCGGCATCTGCTGCCCGAACGCATGCAGGACAACGACCAGACCCGCGTTCACAACACCGAGATCCATTTCGGCGATGCGATCGAGGAAAAAATCTCGCTGTCCGACCGCTTCGGCCTCTGGCTGTCGTTCTATCCGATCAACCAGCCCGAGTACCTCGCGATCGTCGACCACTATTTCGCCAACTGGCAGGGTGATCGTAGCCAACTTCATGCCGAGGCGATCCGCTTCGCCCAGGGCCGCGGCGTCCGCAGCGGCCGCGTCGCACGGCAGTTTTTCAACGCCCGCAGCTGACATTGCGGCCCACTCGCCCAAGGCTCGAAGAGGCCTGCGCCCTGCTCAAGCTGGGCGCCCCCATCGTCGTCGCCCAGCTGTCGCAAACCGCTATGGGGTTCGTCGACACCCTGATGGCCGGCCAGGTCAGCGCCCGTGATCTTGCGGCGGTGGCACTCGGCAACGGCATCTGGCTGCCGGTATTCCTTGCGCTTTCGGGGCTGCTCATGGCAACCACACCGATGGTCGCTCACCATATCGGAGCCAACAGACCGCACCGGGCCGGCCATGTCTTCCAGCAGGGCTTCTGGATCAGCCTGACCGCAGGCGCCCTGGCCTTTTTCGCCGTGCGCCACTGCGGCTGGCTACTGCTGCGGCTGGATGTTTCACCGCCATTGGCGACCCTTACCGAGGCCTACCTGCGGGGCATCTCCTGGGGACTGCCGGCAATTCTGCTGTACCAGCTTATCCGCAGCTTCTGCGAGGGCTTTGGCCACACCCGGGTGATCATGAAGATCGGCCTGCTGGGACTGACCTGCAACGTGCCGCTCAACTACATCTTCATTCACGGCAAGCTCGGCCTGCCGGCACTGGGTGGCGCAGGCTGCGGCTGGGCCACCGCGGTGGTCATGATCATCATGCTGCTGTGCGGCCTGACCTATCTTTTTCGCAATGCGGAACTGCAGACAGGCGAGCCTTTCCGACGCTGGCAACTGCCGCAGCGGGATGCAAGCACCCGCTTCCTCCGCCTTGGCCTGCCAATAGGGTTTGCGCTGCTGATCGAGGTCAGCATGTTCACGCTGATTGCACTGCTGCTGGCGCCGCTCGGTGATGTCACCGTCGCCGCCCATCAGATCACCATGAGCTACACCGGTCTCACCTTCATGCTGCCGCTTAGCATCGCCCTGTCCATCACCATCCGCGTGGGCCGGCACAGCGGTGCCGGCGACCACGACAGAGCCCGACTGGCGGCAACCACCGGCTTGCAGCTTGCGCTGGTCTGCGCGACCGCCTCGAGCCTGTCGATGCTGACATTGGCAGCCCCCATCGCAAGTCTTTACTCAGATAATGCCGAGGTCGTGGCGCTGGCGGCGAAACTTCTCGCCATCGCGGCATTTTTCCAGCTTCCCGATGCCATACAGGTATGCGCGGCCGGCGCCTTGAGGGGGTACAAGGACACCGCCATGCCGCTGGCTCTGGTATTCGTTGCCTACTGGCTGGTCGGAATGCCGGCCGGTTACGTATTGGGGTTGACGCATCACCTGGTGCCCGCCATGGGAGCGGCGGGCTTTTGGTACGGTATCATCGGCGGCCTGACACTGGGCGCGGTGCTGCTCGGCCTGAGACTTTATGTCACGATGCAGCGCGACCGGCGCGCTTCGACGGGAACGGAGAAAGAGCGAGACAGCATTGAGCAGTCCCGCTCCGGGTTGCTATAGGACGGGCACCGAAAAACTGTTCGTGAATACAGAGGGCCTGAATGAACCCAGTCTGGCCGGGCGGCCAATACAGCCCTTGAAAACCACGGGGCCTGCAATGAAATGACGCCTTTCGTAGGTAGCTGCCGGCCGACACCCTGGCTGATGTTGGCTCTAATACTGTCATTGAGCGGTTGCGATCGGTCGAGCCCGCAAGCGATGCTCGACAATTACGCCACCCGCGTCGCCCGAACCCTTGATGAGCGACTCGATATCGACCTCGAAACCCGTGGGCAGCTACCACTGTTTCCACCGCGTCGTGAGCGCCTGCAACCCCTGACCGATCTGCGCCAGGGGCTGATCGAAGTTCTGGCTCTGAGACACTGCGACCTGCTGCACCTGATCGCCGAACGCAACAGCTCGCTCGGCAAGGTAATGGCGCCCTCGCAACAGCTGGTCTACGAAGTGCGTTTTCTCGACCGTCTGCGCAGCTGCCGGAACCGGCTCTACAGTAGCCAGGACAGCGATCCCGAACTGCTGGCGCAGGTCAACGCTATCTACACCGTGAAACAGCGCGAACTTCCGCGCACGCTGTGGAACGCGCTTTACGCCTCGGACGAAATGGAGCTCAATTTTTCCCGCGGCGATCCCCCTCTTCCCCTTGAAGCCGACAGCGGCGTACCACCCGCAATTGCCGCGCTCGAACAACTGGCGAGTGCAACGGAGCTGCTGTCACGCCCCCGCTGGCAACCACCGGAACTGCTGACACATATCGAAGACCCCTACGAGATGCTCAACCGCGATCGTTTCGGCAGCCACTGGCTCAAGTCGCTGCTGTTTCTGACCGAAACCCTCAACGCCACCGCCGACGTTCTCGAGCGCCGGGAACAGCGCTACCCCCTCTGCCCTCAGCAACGCCCGACGCCGGACGCCAAGATCCTGCTGAACGTCTTCACCAAATTCTATGCCGGCGAAGTTCAACCCTACCTCGCCCGTGTTCACCGCGATGGCGAACGCTGGCGCAGGCTACACGACAAACTCATCCACGACCTGCCGGCAACCACGGCGATGCGCGACTACTGGGAACAGGTGCTTTCCGAGCAAAACCCGGAGAGTGTCTGGCGCCGTTATGTCGATGCCCGCGACCGCCACACCCACGCCTGGCAGACCGTGCTGCGACGCTGCGGGCTGATGCCAGGCTCTTAGCGCCCCGTTGACAGTACCGAAGGGCGGGAGCCGAACGTCCTGAGCGCTTCAGCTTTCAACGGGCACTGCTGAATCAACAGGGATGGCGGCCGGGGCGCCACGTGAAAAGCGGGGTGACGCGGTAGCAGTTATCAGCAAACCCGCCATAACCTTCCTGTTACAGATCGACGGGTGCCAGCCGGCACAGGTATTGTGTTTCCCCCTTCGGCACTTCACCCAACCCACATTTGATTCAAATATTTTGAATAGTGATGTGAAGTTTTTCCGCTTTTTACCGCTGAAACGACCACCGATAATGACTCCATCAGCGTCACACATGCGGAGAAATAAAGATGACCAAGGTACTCGTAATTCAATCAAGTGCACTGAACGAAAATTCCAACACCCGTTTCCTCACCGGCAAACTGGTTGAGCGCCTGGGTCGTGACAAAGACCTGGAGATCAGCACTCGCGATCTCGCAGCCAACCCGCTGCCGCACCTTAACGAAACCACCCTCGGCGCCTTCTTCACCCCGGTGGATCAGCGCAGCGCCGAACAACAGGAAGCGGTTGCGACATCCGACCAGCTGGTCGCCGAGCTGCAGGACCACGACATCCTGATTATCGCCGCACCGATGTACAACTTCGGCGTACCCTCAACGCTCAAGGCATACCTCGATCACATTGCGCGTGCCGGCATCACTTTCAAGTACACTGAAAATGGCCCGGTCGGCCTGGTCGAAGGCAAGAAGGTCTATGTCGTTGCAGCAACCGGCGGCGTCCACGCGGGCACGCCACGGGACTTCGTTGCACCCTATCTGAAAGCCTTCATGGGCTTTATCGGCATCACGGATGTCGAAGTGATCCAGGCCGAGGGATTGAGCATGGTGGATCAGAAAGAGGCGGCAATCGAGCAGGCACTGGAAGCAATCGAAAGCATCTAATCAGACAAGGACTACCGCATGGAGGGCTACGCCCCCCACCGGATGCAACCGCACCGGAACCACCTAATTCGAGCACGCAGCTACAGGAGCGACAGGATGGGATTGCTGGTCAACGGTCAGTGGCAGGATCAATGGTACGACACCAAGCGTCATGGCGGTCGCTTTGAGCGAGACCAGTCGCGCTTTCGCCAACGCATCGGTGAGGGCGCCTTCGGCGCCGAAGCCGGCCGCTACCACCTCTACGTCTCACTGGCCTGTCCCTGGGCCCACCGAACCCTTATCGCCCACAAGCTCAAGGGGCTCGACCGTGTTGTCAGCATCAGCAGCGTACATCCATTGATGCTCGAGCACGGCTGGGAATACCGCCAGGACCCCGCATTCGAGAACCCGTACTACACGCTTGGCGATCCGCTTTACAACAATCGCTTCCATCATCAGCTGTATACGCGGGCCCAGCCCGACTACAGCGGGAGGGTCACCGTTCCGGTACTCTGGGACCGCAAGCACGAAACCATCGTCAACAACGAGTCCGCCGACATACTGCGCATCTTCAACAGCGCCTTTTCACGCCTGACCGCAAGCACCCCGGATCTCTACCCCAAGGCTTTGCGACCCGAGATCGATGCCATCAACGAGCAGGTCTATGCCAGCATCAATAACGGTGTCTACCGTTGCGGCTTCGCAACCACCCAGACGGCCTATCAGGAAGCATTCGACAGCCTGTTCGAAGCACTTGACGACCTCGAGGCACGACTCGGGCGCCAGCCCTATCTCACGGGAAGCCACCTGACCGAAGCCGACTGGCGGCTGTTCACGACACTGGTGCGTTTCGACCCGGTTTACCATGGACATTTCAAGGCCAATCTTCGCCGAATCGTCGACTACCCCAACCTGTCCAATTACCTTCGCGCGCTGTATCAGATGCCCGGCATTGACCAGACGATCGATTTCCGCCATATCAAGCACCACTACTACCGCAGCCACGCCACCATCAACCCCACCGGTATCGTGCCGGCCGGCCCGCTGATCGAACTCGATAGCGCCCACGACCGGGGTCGTTTCGCGCCCGCGGAGCGATTCGATTCCGGAACGCCTTGACGCAATACGGCAACGCCACGCTTGAGAGAAGCAGCGAGCTGTTTCACTATTGGTGATATCAGGGAACAGGACGCCACACGTGCCGATAGGACAGCCAGTGCACAGAGAATCAGCGGGACCCGGGCCACGCGCCCGGGTCCTGCTGTTATCGATACTGCTGCTGGGACTCGCGTCCAGTCTCATCCTGCTCGCCGACGGTGGCGGCAGCGTGCGTCTGAGCCAGGAGCAGATCAATCAGCTGTCAAGAACCTATGGCGAGCCGGCCCGCCGCCGCCTGACCAAATGGCAGCGACTGATGGACGATCTTGCCACCGCCGACGAAATGACCAAGCTGCGCGAGGTCAACCGCTTTTTCAATCAGGTCCGCTTCGTCAACGACAGCCAGCACTGGAACAAAGAGGACTACTGGGCCACGCCGGTGGAATTCCTGGTCAGTAACGGCGGCGACTGCGAGGACTTCTCGATCGCCAAGTATTACACCCTGCGCGAACTCGGCGTGCCGATCGAAAAAATGAGCATCGCCTACGTCAAGGCCGTGGAACTGAACCAGGCGCACATGGTGCTAACCTACTACGAGACTCCCGACAAGATCCCGCTGGTACTGGACAACCTGACTCCGGCGATCAAAACCGCAGACAAGCGCCCCGACCTGCAACACGTATACAGCTTCAACGGTGACAACCTCTGGCTGTCGAAAAAAGGCCGACGCGCCGATCTGGTCGGAACCTCCGATAGACTCAAGCCCTGGGTACAGCTGCAAACAAGGATAGGACAATAGGAATGCCCTGCAGAGAAAGGAAAACCGTATGTCTCTCGTGAACCAGTTGATCGCCGCCATACTTGCGGTCATGCTCGGACTGGCGGGTGGGACACTCTATATCGTGTCCGACAGCTCCAAGCGCATGCTGACCAATCAGCTAGAGTCCCACGCGCTTGACACCGCAACGCATCTGGGACTCTATCTCGCACCCTTTATCGCCAAACGCGACCGGGCCACGGTCGAAGCCACGGTCAACGCCATCTTCGATAGCGGCTTCTATGCGCGCATCGACGTCGTGACCGAAAACAATGAGACATTGTTCAGCAAGTCCACCGATGCGGTCGTCGACGAATCGGTGCCGCAGTGGTTCGTGGACCTGGTGGAAATCAATCCGCCCTCCATGCACCGCGAGGTGACCTACGGCTGGAGCAAAACCGGCAGCATTTTCGTCCAGGGGCATCCAGGATACGCCTACCAGGCCTACTGGGCGACCGCCAAGGAAATGCTGGTGCTGTTCGTGCTGCTCGCCCTGGCCGCGGCGCTTGCGGTTACGCTACTGATTCGACTGATCCTGCGCCCACTCGCCCGCGTCGAGCAACAGGCGCTTGCCCTCAGCGAAAAACGCTACATCGAGCAACCGCGCATTCCGCACACCCGCGAGTTCCGCAGCGTCGTAATCGCCATGAACCAGATGGTCCGGCAGGTGCACCAGATGTTCGACGAGCAGAGCAAGAATATCGAGGAACTTCGCCGCAGCGCCTACCAGGACGAACTGACGGGCCTCCCCAACGCCCGCGCCACCCAGGCACAGCTGGGTGACCGCTTAGATCAGCGCGAGGACTTCGGCCCGACCACGGTACTGTACCTGCGCATACTCAAGCTGCAGGACCTCAACCGCCACCTGGGGCCGGAGAAAACCAATAACTTCATCCGCCAGATCGCCATCCATCTGAACGACTGCGCCAAGAGCACTGGCCCGCATATCATCGGCCGCCTCACCGGTGCCGACTTCGCGCTGGTCGTGCAGCGACAGTCCCCGGAGGTCCTGCAGCGCCTGACCGCGGGCTTGTTTGCGGCGCTCGACCACGATTACCGGCAGCTGACGCAGGAAAGCCACCCCGTGGAGGCACCGGTCAGTCTGGGTATCGTACAGGGCCGGGACCGTACGCGCTCCGCGGAATTGCTGTCCAACGCACGACTGGCACTCGACAGCGGCGACGGCCGGCGCGAACGATATTACCGGGATACCAGCGACGAGAAGATCGACGAAACCTGGCCGCAGCATGTCGCCAGCGCCATCGGCAATGAGCAGATATTCCTGCAGGCCCAGCCGGTTATGGCGGATGCGGACACCCAGCTACAGCAGGAAGTATTTGCCCGTATTCTCAACCGTGAAAACGTGCCCTGCAGTGCCGGCGAGTTCATCAGCGTGGTGCGCGAACTGGGGCTGATGGTGAGTCTGGACCGGGCCGTGGTGAACCACGTCCTCAACCACCTGCAGGGCCACCCGCGGACCGCCGCCATCGCCATCAACCTGTCCAACGACTCCGTCACCGACGACAGCTTCCACGACTGGCTTCTGGCACGCCTCGCGTCATTCGATCAGCCTCAGCGTTTCTGCATCGAGATCAACGAGGCCTCGGTGCTGAACAACCTCGAGGGCATCGAAAGCCTGCGCAACTCCCTGCGCACGCTGGGTTGCCGCTTCGGCGTCGACAACTTCGGCGTCCATCCCAGCGGCTTCGCCTACCTCTACCGCCTGCAGCCGGACTACATCAAGATCGACGGTTCCCTGATGCGCGATATCGACAGTGATGCCGAGGACCGCTTTTTCGTCAGCAGCTTGATCAGCGTCGCGCACAGCCTGGATATCCAGGCCTATGCCGAGCGCATCGAACGGCAGAGTCAGCAGGATCAGTTACGACAGCTGAAGATCGATGGATCCCAGGGATATCTGCACGGCACGCCCGGCCCGCTGGCATAAGCCTCAGCCCAGCTGCTGCAGCCACTGCTCCAGACGGCGTTGATCCAGCGCCCCGGCCTGCCGCGCCACTTCACGCCCGTGCCGCAACACCAGCAAGGTCGGGATGCTGCGGATACCGAAACGCTGCGCCAGCGCTGGTGCCTGCTCGGTGTTGATCTTGACGAAGCGGTAACGCGGCTCGAGCCGCGCCGCGGATGCGGCAAAAACCGGCGCCATCATCTTGCAGGGACCGCACCAGTCCGCCCAGAAATCCACCACCACCGGAATGTCGGTTGCGGCGACAAGGCGGTCGAATTCACCGACCGACAGCTCCGCCGGCATGCCGGCGAACAGGGGCTGCTTGCAGCGCCCGCAACGGGGATCCTGCTCCAGCCTTTCGACCGGGACGCGATTGGTGACGATGCAGTGAGGGCAACTGATATTGAGAATCTGGGACAAGGCGGGATCTCCGAGCGATCTTGGCGATAACGCCAGTTTTTGGGGCCCGAAGGAAAAATTCAAGTGCCGGCGGGCGCCGGCACTGCATTTCAGCGTTTATTGAGCTGCATCAACTGTTCGAGCTTGTTGTTGAGGCGATCGCTTTTCTCGCGCTCACGCTCTTCCTGGCGACGCTGCTTGTCGCGCTCACGACGCTGACGATTCAGCTCCTTGAGCTTGCCTTTCGCGTGCTCCGCTTCGGCTTCGGTCACCTGACCGGCCGCAGCACCTTGTAGATCGACACGGTCCGCACCGGCCTGCAGACTGCGATAGTAGGCAAGACTGCGGACATAGGACGCCAGCGCACGCTTGACCTTGTTCTTCGAAACCTTGTCGTCGGCGAGCAGGTCTTCCTGGATACCGATTTTGAGGGGGCGTACCTGATTGCGACTGAATGTCTGCGGGTAGGTTTCGATCAGCAACTGCACCGCTGCCTGATTGGCGGCCCGGTTCTTGGACTTGGATTTCGCCTTGCCGCTGTCACTGTTGGCCGCGTCATTCACTTTATTGCTCTCGGACTGTTGCATCTTTTGCTGTTCGCGCCCCCGTTCGCGCGCTTCGAGTAGCTGGTCGAGTTCGCCGAGCAACTGCTCGGTGTCCTCGATCACACTGTTTACATCCAGATTGGCCAAGTTCAACCGGCTCCCTTACGAATCAGATAACTGTACTGGTTCGACGCAACCTCCTGGGCCAGCAACTCGTGCCCCAGAAAGGTGCAGAACTTGGGAATATCCCTCTGTGTGGAAGGATCCGTGGCCAGCACCTGCAACACCTCCCCCGGGGCCAGCTCCCGCACTCGGTTGTGCAGCAGCATCACGGGCTCTGGGCAGAAAAGGCCGCAGGCATCCATCACGTGGTCGGGTTTAATATTCACCATTCAAGTCCCGTTACTGTCGAACCTGGCCATTGTCGCAAATAAGACCCGACAGAGAAACCCATTGGCAACCTGAGAACAACTCGGAATTTTTTACCGCCTGCCGCCTTACTGCAGCGGGATACCGCACCACTGCGGTAACCCGCTTGCGGACAGCTGTGCACGAGCGCTGCCTCCGCTTGTTGCGCTTGCCAGCTTTCTTAGTACGCTTAGGGAATAACATGAGGCCAGCGAACATAGGAGTAACGCTGATGATACGCGTCTTGATCGAACGCCATGTTGCAGACGGACTGATAGAGCATTATGAAAAAGCCGCAAGGGAAACGCTCACGCTCGCCATGCAGGCGCATGGTTTCATATCCGGGGAAGCGCTTTACGACATCGACAATCCCGAGCACCGCGTGATTCTGGCGACCTACCGCTCGCTGGGCGACTGGCAGCGCTGGGCGCAGTCCTCGGAACGTCGAGGCATGATGGCCACCATCTCACCAATGCTGAAAACCGAGGAAAAGATCACCCTGCTCGAGCACTGATCGACGACCAGCCGCACGTAACAGGGAGCGGCCGCGGTATCCCCCCGCGCGCTCCTGGTACGGCGCCATTACCCGGTACAGATGTCGGCAACCGTGTCAAACGCCGTCTCCAGATGTTGCAGCTGGCTCAGACCGGATGCTTTACGCGGTTTGAGGTCGTGATCGCCATCCTCGCACCAGTGCAATTCAACTGCACCGGATAGCTCATAAGCCTCGACCCGCTCGCGCGATCCCATTGGATCACGCGTCCCCTGGAAAATATGTACCGGGCGCTCGATCGACTTCAGGTGCTCGATTCGGGGTTTCTCGGGGCGCCCCGCAGCATGGAAGGGATAGCCGAACACCAGCGCGCCCTTGGCCTGTGTTTCCTCGAGTACCATGGTCGCGACACGCCCGCCCATCGACTTCCCCGCCAGCCACAAGGGAACACTGTCATCCAACTCCGCCGCCTGCTCAGTGAATGCAGCCAGCAGCCTGGGCATCGGATTGGGCGGACGCTTGCGGCCGTCCTCGCGGCGAGCCTGCATGTAAGGAAACTCGAAGCGCACCACCTGGAAGCCCCTGGCGGCCAGCCCTGATGCGACGACGTTCATGAATTCGGAATCCATTGGTGCGCCGGCACCGTGGGCAAACAGTATTCGCCCTCGCTCGGGGGCGCCGTTTATTAAATGCACAGTTTCTCCTGCTTTTCGATTAACTGGAACACCTATGAATAAGTCCCAATGTGGCTCTGGGCCTTGTTCATAGGCTCCCTGGTACCGCTGAACACGCTTGACCTGTATCAAGCATTCGCAATATTTCCTGACCGAGAGCGTCATTAAAAAACGCGCAGGCCGCCCCAAACAAGCCGTGTCCATTCTGGCCCCAAGCGGTACCGAAGAGGACTCTACACATATATTTCTATATTTTTCAAAACGTTACGAATACAAACACCCGAAACGCAACTATTGAACTATAATTAACCACCTTACGGCGGGGTGCGACAAAGTACCGCATCTAAGGCTTACAGCTCATTGAAAACACTGGAATGTTCCCAGATAATTGCCGCCGGAACGAATTTACCTATCCATTAGCTTGTTGATGAGAGCCTGACATGAGCACAGCAACTGAACACCCGACGTACAATTACAGGGTGGTACGGCAGTTCGCCATCATGACGGTGGTTTGGGGCATTGTCGGTATGGCCGTCGGTGTCCTGATCGCAGCCCAGCTGGTCTGGCCTGCGCTGAACTTCGATACCCCCTGGTTGACCTACGGACGCATCCGTCCGCTGCACACAAACGCAGTCATCTTCGCTTTCGGCGGATGTGCCCTGTTCGCCACCTCCTACTACGTCGTTCAGCGTACCTGCCAGGTACGGCTGTTCTCCGACGGTCTTGCTTCCTTTACCTTCTGGGGCTGGCAGGCGGTAATCGTCTCGGCGATTATCACGCTGCCGATGGGCCTGACCTCTTCCAAGGAATACGCCGAACTGGAATGGCCGATCGACATTCTGATCGCGCTGGTCTGGATCGCCTACGGCATTGTTTTCCTCGGCACGGTCAAGCTGCGCAAGACCTCCCACATCTATGTGGGTAACTGGTTCTACATGGCCTTCATCATCACCGTTGCGGTCCTGCACATCGTCAACAGCCTGGCCATCCCGGTCTCCGCTTTCAAGTCCTATTCCGTCTACCCGGGCGCCGTCGACGCCATGGTACAGTGGTGGTACGGCCATAACGCTGTGGGCTTCTTCCTCACCGCGGGCTTCCTGGGCATGATGTACTACTTCGTTCCGAAACAGGCCGAGCGCCCGATTTACTCCTACCGCCTGTCCATCGTCCACTTCTGGGCCCTGATCGCCACCTACATCTGGGCCGGCGGCCACCACCTGCATTACTCCGCACTGCCTGACTGGACCCAGTCCGTTGCGATGGTCATGTCCATCATCCTGCTGGCGCCGTCCTGGGGCGGCATGATCAACGGCATGATGACCCTGTCCGGCGCCTGGCACAAGCTGCGCACCGACCCGATCCTGCGCTTCCTGGTGGTATCCCTGTCGTTCTACGGCATGTCCACTTTCGAAGGCCCGATGATGTCCATCAAGACCGTCAACGCACTGTCCCATGACACCGACTGGACCGTTGGCCACGTACACGCCGGCGCACTGGGCTGGGTTGCGATGATTTCCATCGGCGCCGTCTACCACATGATTCCGCGCCTTTGGGGCAAGGCACAGATGTACTCCGTGGGCCTGATCAACGTTCACTTCTGGCTTGCGACCATCGGTACCGTTCTCTACATCTGCGCGATGTGGGTCAACGGCATCCTGCAGGGTCTGATGTGGCGTGCGGTTAACGAAGACGGCACCCTGACCTACAGCTTCGTCGAAGCACTGGCGGCGAGCCACCCGGGTTACTTCGTCCGCTGGATGGGCGGCGCCTTCTTCCTGACGGGCATGCTGCTGATGGCATTCAACACCTGGCAGACCGTTCGCAAGGGCAGCCGCGCACCGGCAGCCGATACGGCCGCACAGGCAGCCTGAGGCCGATAGGAGCTATTTGCAATGATCAAACACGAAACAATCGAAAAGAACATCGGCCTGATGGTGCTGCTGATCATTATCGTGATCAGCGGCGGTGGCCTGGCCGAGATCGTGCCGCTGTTTTTCCACTCGTCGACCACCCAGCCGATCGAGGGCATGCGCCCGTACAGCGCGCTGGAACTGGAAGGCCGTGACATCTACATCCGTGAAG
>JABXIM010000174.1 GCA_013373085.1 Oceanospirillaceae bacterium
AAATGGCGTCCCATAGGGGGTTCGAACCCCTGTTACCGCCGTGAAAGGGCGGTGTCCTAGGCCACTAGACGAATGGGACGCTTAGGACTGTCTTCCGGATTTGGTGGAGCCTGGGGGGATCGAACCCCCGACCTCAACGCTGCCAGCGTTGCGCTCTCCCAGCTGAGCTAAGGCCCCCTGCAGAAGACGAGGCGTATATTAATGATCGCCCCCGGGGGTGTCAACTACCTTTTTCACAAAATCTTAAAAAAACTTCTTTTATTTTCAATTGGTTAAAGATAAGACAACCGGCCAGGGCCAACCGAACGGCACTGCGGTCGATCGCAGGGGTTGCCCGCCTCCGTAGGTTGGGTCTAGCGGGGAAGCCGCGTAACCCAACATCCGTGCTAACCCGAAACCAATCGATCTGCGCCATGACCGATTTGATGGGTTGCGCCGCTCCCATGCATTCCACAGTTCGGTAGACCGGTACCGGGGCAGCGAAACCCATCCTCCGGCCTCAGGCTCCGTTCGTCAGCGCGGCATATTCCTTCTCCCAGCGCTTGCCTTCCTTCTTCGACGGGCCGCCGACGAAGTTCAGCGCATGCCGAACACGGGCACGGCTGATATCCGGGCCGAGGATGGCCATGGCATCCATCACCGAGACCGTCTGGCTGGTGCCGGCGATGGCGACGAACAGCGGGAACAGCAGGTCGCGGATCTTGTAACCCATACCATCGGCCAGCGCCTTCAGGCCGGCAAACAGCCGGTCCTTGTTCCATTCGCGCTCGCCGTCGAGCTGCCAGGAGACGAACTGCAGGATCTTGCGGATATCCTCGATCTGCAGCGACTTGTGCTCGAACCTGGACGCGTCCAGCTCGATCATGCCGGAGAGAAAGAAGCCCGCCAGCGGCGCGACGTCGGAGAATTTTTCCACCCGCTGCTGGATCAGCGGCACGATCTGCATCAGGTATTCCGGGTTCAGTGCCCAGGCCTGGTAACGGGCGGCGAACTCCTCGGGGCTGAGGTTCTCGCGCAGCCAGAGACCGTTGAGCCAGCTCAGCTTCTCCTGATCGAAGACCGGGCCGCCGAGCGAGACACGCTGGATATCGAAGTTGCTGAACATTTCGTTGCGGGAGAATTTCTCGCGCTCGTCCGGCATGGACCAGCCCATGCGGCCAAGGTAGTTCAGCAGCGCCTCGGGCATGTAACCCATGCGCTGGTAATAAAGAATGCTGGTCGGGTTCTTGCGCTTGGAAAGCTTCGACTTGTCCGGATTGCGCAGCAGCGGCATATGGCATAACACCGGCATTTTCCAGCCGAAGTATTCGTACAGCAGCTTGTGCTTGGGCGCCGAGTTGATCCACTCCTCGCCGCGGATCACATGGGTGATCTCCATCAGGTGATCGTCGACCACGTTGGCAAGGTGGTAGGTCGGCATGCCATCGGACTTGAGCAGAATCTGAGCATCGACCATGCCCCAGTCCAGTTCGATGGTCCCGCGCAGCAGATCGTCGATCTCGCAGGCGCCCTCGCCTTCCGGCACCACCATGCGGATCACGTAGGGCATGCCGGCGGCGCGGCGGCGCTCGACCTCGTCGGCCGGCAGCATCAGATCGCTCTGCTTCAGCGCGGTATGACCACCGGCGGCACGACGCGCCTCGCGCAACTCGTTGAGTTCCTCCGGCGTGCGGTAGCAGAGAAACGCCTTGCCCTTTTCCACCAGCTCCATGGCGTAGTCACGGTAAATGTCTCCGCGCTCGCTCTGGCGATAGGGACCGTGCGGGCCTCCGACATCCGGCCCCTCGTCCCAGTCAAGGCCCAGCCAACGCAGCGAGTCGAGAATCATCTGCTCCGACTCCGCGGTACTGCGGGTCTGGTCGGTGTCCTCGATGCGCAGGATGAACTGGCCGCCGTGCTGGCGCGCGAAAGCCAGGTTGAACAGAGCGATATAGGCGGTGCCGACGTGGGGATCGCCGGTCGGCGAAGGTGCAATACGGGTACGGACTGTCATCGTCATCCTGAAAATCAGATCGGGTGAATTGAGCGGGGCCTGAGGCCGAAAATGCAGCGCATTATAGCGCCCTGCCAGCACTTGCGACAGTCGTGCCACGGAACGTCCCCAACACCAGCGGCACATTATCTGCATACAAAATCTTTTCAGGCCGGGAGCGGCCTAAACACCATAATAAAAGCAAGTGCACTTTTTGATTGCCCAAGGAGCCTCTCACCCATGAAGCATCCCCCTGCCATCAAAGTCCTGGTCATCGACGATGACCGGGCCCGTGCCGCCCTGCTCGAGCAATCGTTGCGCGACCAGGGATACCAGGTGCTGGCACGCCTGGACAACACGGACCTGCTGGCCGAGCGAGTCGAGGAACTGCAGCCTGACATCATCATCATCGACCTCGATTCCCCCGACCGTGACGTGCTGGAAAACATGGCGCTGCTCAACGACCGCTCGCCACGCCCGGTGGTGATGTTCGCCGAGCAGGGCGACAGCGACACCATCGCCCAGGCAATCCGCTCCGGCGTCAGTGCCTATGTGGTCGACGGCCTCGAGTCCGGCCGTATCCGCTCGATTCTCGACGTCGCCAGCGCGCGTTTTCGCGAGTTTCAGGCGCTGCGGCGGGAACTGGTCGAGGCACGCAGCGAACTTGCCGACCGCAAACTGATCGAGAAAGCCAAGGGCCTGGTGATGAAACGCCACAAATGTTCCGAGGACGAGGCCTTCAAGGCCATGCGCCGCATGGCGATGGACCAGCAGAAACCGCTCGCCGAGGTCGCCCGCAGCATCATCGCCGTGATGGAAATCATCTGACTCTACAGGACTTTGAACATGACCGATCTGACTCTGCCCGATACGCTGCCGACTCCGGAAAAGTGCGCGCTGACCCTGGGATACGTGCCTCTGATCGACGCTGCGCCCCTGATCGTGGCGCGGGAAAATGGCTATTTCGACGACTGCGGCCTCGACGTCAGCCTCAGCCGCGAAGCTTCCTGGGCCAGCATCCGAGATAAGCTCCAGCTCGGCCTGCTCGATGCCGCCCAGATCCCCGCCGGTATTCCGCTGGCTGCAGCCTTCGGCATCGGCTACGGGCAGCGCCCGCTGGTCTGCAGCATGAGCCTCGGTCTTAACGGCAACGCCATCACCGTCAGTCGCGAACTGCACGCGCAGCTGTCACGGCGCGCCGAATTCAGCGCCACCCCCGCCGGAACGGGGGCGGCGCTCAAGGGCCATCTGCGCGACAATCCAGAGGCCACGCTCACCGTCGCCACCGTCTATACCCATTCGATGCACAGTTTTCTGCTGCACTACTGGCTCGATGCCTGCTGCATCGACCGCAGCCGCATCCGCGAGGTAGTGGTGCCGCCGCCGCAGATGGTCGACACCATGCATCGCGGTCTGATCGATGCCTTTTGCGCCGGTGAACCCTGGAACAGCGCGGCCCGAGACCGGGGCGTCGGCGAAGTGCTGGTAAGCGGCTACCAGATCTGGCGCAACGCCCCGGACAAGGTACTCGGCAGCACCGCCGACTGGGCTGCCGAGCATCCCGCCAGCCTGCAGTTGCTGATCATGGCGTTGCTGCGCGCCTGCGCCTGGCTGGACGATCCCGACAACCGGGAGGCAATGCTGGCGTTGCTGCGCCGACCGGAATACCTCGGGGAAGGCCTGATGCAACCGGACCCCGATATTGGCCGCCACCGCTTCTTCGGCGCCGCCGCCAACTTTCCCTGGCTGTCGCAGGCCCGCTGGCTGCTCGAACAAATCCAGCACGGTCAGCCACCGCGGCATCCGGCGGAAATCGACGCCCTGGCACGCCAGACCTATCGCAGCGATATTTTCCGCCAGGCGGGAGCGGCATTGGGGCTCAACCTGCCGTTAACCGAAAGCAAGCCCGAAGGCGTGCACGAGCATGACTGGACCGTCGAGGGCAGCCAGGGTCCGCTGTCACTGCCGGGCGACCGGCTGTTCGACCGCCCTGCCCTCGAGCCGCCAAACTGAGCAAAAAGAGTGCAGCGGTGCATCTACCCGGCATTGTGCTGGTGCAGCGAAACCCTCCATGACGGAAAGAACGTAAAAAATTTCCTTTAATTACAACATATTAAACAGTTGGCACGACTCATGCTTTATTCCAGTCAGTAGCAACTGACAGTGTATTTCAGGCAAAGGCGCCTCTGACCGCTCGGGATTCCTCGAGCGGTCGGGGCGCCTTTTTCGTTTGCAGTTCAAAGGGGATTGATGATGATTCGCAAGCACAATAACAAGCCGCCGTTTCAGGCCTCCCGCCGCAGCCTGCTGAAGCGCGCCCTGCTCGGCGCCGGTATGCTCGGCCTCGCCGGCATGGTCGCCACCACGCCGGTTCGCGCGGACATCGGCGAACCCGAGAAAGAAGACCTCACGTTCGGTTTCATCAAGCTCACCGACATGGCGCCGCTGGCGATCGCATACGAAAAAGGTTACTTCGAGGACGAAGGCCTGTATGTCACTCTCGAAGCCCAGGCCAACTGGAAGGTGCTGCTGGACCGCGTCATCGACGGCCAGCTCGACGGCGCTCATATGCTTGCCGGCCAGCCACTCGGCGCCACCATCGGCTTCGGCACCCAGGCGCATATCATCACCGCCTTTTCCATGGACCTGAACGGCAACGGCATCACCGTTTCCAACGACATCTGGGAGCGCATGAAGCCGCACGTACCGAAAGGCGAGGACGGCAAGCCGGTGCACCCGATCAAGGCCGACTACCTGAAACCAGTCATCGACGAGTTCAAGGCCGAAGGCAAGCCCTTCAATATGGGCATGGTGTTCCCGGTCTCGACCCACAACTACGAACTGCGCTACTGGCTGGCTGCCGGCGGCATTCACCCGGGCTACTACGCTCCGCACAAGGGTGATATCAGCGGCCAGCTCAACGCCGACGCGCTGCTGTCAGTGACACCGCCGCCGCAGATGCCGGCAACGATGGAAGCCGGCACCATCTATGGCTACTGTGTCGGCGAGCCCTGGAACCAGCAGGCGGTGTTCAAGGGCATCGGCGTGCCGGTGATCACCGACTACGAGATCTGGAAGGACAATCCGGAGAAGGTATTCGGTGTTTCCAAGGCCTGGGCCGATGAAAACCCCAACACCCACCTGCGTGTCGTCAAGGCGATGATCCGCGCCGCCAAGTGGCTCGACGAGAACGACAACGCCAACCGTCCCGAAGCGGTCGAGATCCTGTCACGCTCCGAATACGTCGGCGCCGATGCCGAGGTCATCGCCAACTCCATGACCGGCACCTTCGAGTACGAGAAGGGCGACAAGCGCGAGGTACCGGACTTCAACGTCTTCTTCCGCTACAACGCCACCTATCCGTACTTCTCCGACGCCATCTGGTACCTGACGCAGATGCGCCGCTGGGGCCAGATCGAGGACGCCAAACCGGACAGCTGGTACATGGATATCGCCAAGAAGGTCTACCGTCCCGATATCTATGCCCAGGCTGCGCAGGCACTGATCGAGGAAGGCAAGATGTCGGCTGATGAATTCCCGGATTTCGCCAGCGAAGACGGCTTCCGTGCGCCCCAGACCCACTTTATCGACGGCGTGACCTACGACGGCCATCAGCCCAACGCCTACCTGCAGCAGTTCCAGATCGGCCTCAAGGGCGACGACAAGATCTGATGCATCCGGCGCGGGCCCGCCCCGCGCCGGTCAACCGCACGGAGAAATGACTATGAGTACGCTGAACCTGAGTGGACGCCTGCCGGCGCGGGACGAGCTCCCGACTCTGGCCGCCGGTATGGCGCGAACACTGATCGTGCCGCTGATGGGTCTGCTGGTCTTCCTGTTCGCCTGGCATATCGCCGCGCGCAACATCGACACCTCGCTGGGCCAGTTCCCGGGACCGGTGCAGGTATACGAGCAGTCGGTCAACCTGATCGCCGAGCACAACCGCGAACGCACCAAGGAGGTGGCCTTCATCGAGCGCCAGGAGAAGCGCAACGCCGAGAAGCTGGCCAAGGACCCGAGTGCCGAGGTGCGTATTCGTGACTACACCGGCAAGCCGACGTTCTTCGACCAGATCGGCACCAGCCTGGTGACGGTGATGTCGGGCTTCGTGCTGGCGTCCCTGCTGGCGATTCCCATTGGCATCCTGATCGGGCTCAACAGCACCCTCTATGCGGCGCTGAACCCGCTGGTGCAGCTGTTCAAGCCGGTGTCGCCGCTGGCCTGGCTGCCACTGGTCACGATGGTCGTCAGTGCCGTCTACGTCAGCGATGACCCGCTGTTCGCCAAGTCGTTCCTGACCTCGCTGTTCACCGTGACGCTGTGCTGCCTGTGGCCGACGCTGATCAACACCGCGGTGGGCGTCTCGGGTATCAGCCAGGACCTGAAGAACGTCAGCAAGGTGCTGCGCCTGCCCTTTCTGACACACGTGGTGAAGATCGCCATTCCGGCGTCGCTGCCGGCGATGTTCACAGGACTGCGGCTGTCGCTAGGCATCGCCTGGATGGTGTTGATCGCCGCCGAAATGCTGGCGCAGAACCCGGGTCTCGGCAAGTTCGTATGGGACGAGTTCCAGAACGGCAGCTCCGATTCGCTCGGGCGCATCATGGTGGCCGTGCTGGTCATCGGCCTGATCGGCTTTCTGCTGGACCGCGCCATGCTGGCGTTGCAGAAAGCCATTTCCTGGGACAAGAACGCCGTACTTCGGTAGGGGCTGTTGACGTTTGCGGATATGTCCTGCCGAGACTGTTTTCGCACAAGGCAAGGCGCGAGTTGCGCAGTTTGGTTGCTCCAAATAAGCAACGAGCAACGCCGTATTGTGCGAAAACAGCCCCGGCCCTACAGGGTTGATCTGCAAATGGCCTCATACAGCTTCAGCGAACTTGTTAAGGGAGCCACCCTGAACGGCGTCCGCTTCATTGTCTGCGGTCATTTGCAGAACAACAGGATGCACCCGCAAACGTCAACATCCCCTAAGGAGCAAGTCATGACTCATCTGGAACTGACCGGCGTCAGCATCGACTTCCCGACGCCGAAGGGGGCCTTTCGGGCCCTGGACAACGTTAACCTGAAAATCGCCAAAGGCGAGTTCATCTCACTGATCGGTCACTCCGGCTGCGGCAAGTCGACGGTACTGAACATCGTCGCCGGTCTCTACCAGGCCACCACCGGCGGCGTGGTACTGGACGGCAAAGAGGTACGCGAACCCGGTCCGGAGCGCGCCGTTGTGTTCCAGAACCACTCGCTGCTGCCCTGGCTCAGCGCCTACGAGAACGTGGAACTGGCGGTACGTCAGGTATTTCGCAGAACCAAGTCGAAAGCCGAAATGCGTGACTGGATCGAGCACAACCTTGCGCTGGTGCATATGGACCACGCGATGCACAAGCGTCCGGACGAGATCTCCGGCGGCATGAAACAGCGCGTCGGTATCGCCCGCGCACTGGCGATGGAGCCCAAGGTGCTGCTGATGGACGAGCCCTTCGGCGCACTCGACGCCCTGACCCGGGCACATCTGCAGGACTCGCTGATGGAGATCCAGACGACGCTGAACAACACCGTGATCATGATTACCCACGATGTCGACGAGGCGGTGCTGCTGTCGGACCGCATCGTGATGATGACCAACGGCCCGGCCGCGAGCGTCGGCGAGATTCTCGACATCGAGCTCGAGCGCCCGCGCGACCGTATCGCGCTGGCCGACGATACCCGCTACAACCACTACCGCCACGAAGTGCTGAGCTTCCTCTACGAAAAGCAGCGCCACCCGGCGACTGACGAGGCCGCTGGGCCGGTAAAAAAGCCCGAAGTGGCACAAGACCTGCAAGATAGAAACACAGCGAAAGCCGAAAGCAAGGCCGCCGAGGCGGCCTGACCCGGTGTTCGGGCGAGAGGAGGGCCCCGGCCCTTTTTGATCGCACCAGAACAGGGCCGGGCAAAAACAAAACGCACCAGATTCGAACAATGGCGTTCAACTGGCGCTCCCTCCCGGGGCGCCGTTGTGCGCCATTTTTTTTTGCCATTTGGAAGCACGGGACCCAAGCCATGACTGACAATGCAAAGCTCAATCTCTTGTCCTTTACCGGCAAGATGAAGATCCTGCACCTGAGCTGGATCGCTTTTTTCCTCACGTTTTTCGTCTGGTTCAACCATGCGCCGCTGCTGGGCGCCATCGCCGAAACCATCGGCCTGAGCAAGGATGAGATCAAGACGCTGCTGATCCTCAACGTGGCGCTCACCATCCCGGCACGCGTGCTGATCGGCATGCTGACCGACAAATACGGCCCGCGGCTGGTCTACGCCCTGCTGCTGGCCGGCTGCAGCCTGCCCTGCTTCATGTTCGCGCTGGCCGACAACTTCACCCAGGCCGCCATTGCCCGCTTCCTGATCGGCTTTATCGGTGCCGGTTTCGTGATCGGCATCCGTATGGTCAGCGAGTGGTTCCCGGCCAATGAACTGGGCACTGCCGAAGGCATCTACGGCGGCTGGGGCAACTTCGGTTCGGCCGCCGGCGCCATGCTGCTGCCGACGATGGCGCTGCTGCTGGGCGGTGACGAGGGCTGGCGTTGCGCCGTCGGCATCACCGGCGCATTGTGCCTTTTGTTCAGCGTCATCTGGTATCTCAACGTCTCGGATACCCCGAAGGGCTCGACCTACTTCAAACCCAAGCGTATCGGCGGCATGGAAGTGACCAGCAAGGGCGACTTCGTGTTCCTGCTGATCATGAAGATTCCGCTGTACGCCGCACTGGCGCTGCTGTGCTGGAAGCTTTCGCCGGCCGGCGTCAGCCTGCTGGGTGAAAGCACCGCCACGTTGATCTACGTCGGCCTGGTCGCTTTCTTCCTCTACGACTGCTACGGCGCCTGGCGCGTCAACCACGAGATCTTCGTCAAGCCGGTCCCGGAGATGCACCGCTACAAGTTCAAGCAGGTTGCGGTCCTGAACGTGCTCTATTTCGCCACCTTCGGCTCGGAGCTTGCGGTGGTGTCGATGCTGCCCCTGTTCTTCGCCGAAACGTTCGAGCTGGATCCGGTATATGCCGGCCTCCTGGCCTCGGGCTACGCCTTCATGAACCTGATGTCGCGCCCGGCCGGCGGCCTGATCTCCGACCGCTGCGGCCGCAAGTCGACGCTGCTGGTGCTCACCGCCGGCCTCGCCGTCGGCTACGCGCTGATGTCGGTCATCGACGCCAGCTGGCCGCTGGCACTGGCGGTGATAGCCGCCATGGCCTGTTCCTTCTTCGTTCAGGCCGGCGAAGGCGCCGTCTTCGCCGTGGTACCGCTGATCAAGCGCCGCCTCACCGGCCAGGTCGCCGGCATGACCGGGGCCTACGGTAACGTCGGTGCAGTGTTCTACCTCACCGTGCTGTCGCTGGTAAGCTACCAGACCTTCTTTCTGGTCATTGCCTGCACCGCAGTGCTGGGCTTTGTGGCGCTGCTGCTGCTCGAAGAGCCGAAGGGACACATGGCCGAAGTCAATGCCGACGGCAGCGTCGAGCTGATCAGCGTATCCTGATATGCATCCTGCCGGCCAAAGGCCGAGGGCGGTCGGTCGTTTCAGCGCGAAATCAGGCCGATAATGTCATATCGGCCTGATACTAACGTTTCAGGCAGTAATGGGAGGAACAGGAAGAGGCGTCTATCGGACGCCTCTTTACGTCTTATATGAAGCAAACGGAATATACACCCGCCGCCACCGGCCTCAAGGTCCGTTTCGGCGGTCAGTCGGTCAGCGGCGTGAAACCGGCCAACCAGGACGCCTTCGCCGCACACAATCCTGACGACCAGACCGCCCGGCTCAAGGGTGCGGTGGCGGTCGTGGCTGACGGCGTCAGCAGCTGCGAGGATTCCCATATCGCCAGCCAGACCGCCGTCACCAGCTTCATTTCCGACTATCTCAGCACGCCGGATAGCTGGAGCACCCGTCATGCCGCCGCCAGAGTCATCTCCAGCCTCAACAGCTGGCTGTTCCAGCAGAATGCCTCGCGTCAGGGACGAGACGACAGCATGCTCTGCACATTCTCGGCCACCATTATCAAGTCCAACACCCTGCACTGCTTCCACGTTGGCGACAGCCGTATCTGGCACCTGCGCGACGGCGAACTGGAACAACTCACCCGCGATCACGTGCACGTCGAGCGCGGACGCAACTACCTGTCCCGGGCATTCGGGGCCGACCAGCACCTGGAAGTGGATTACCGGCAGCAGGAACTGCTCGCCGGCGACCGTATACTGCTGACCACCGACGGCATCCACGAGCACCTCAACCGCCAGACGATCGCCGAAACGCTGAATGGCTCGCCCGACCCGGTCGACGCCTGCTCGAAGCTGATCAACAGCGCCCTCGCCGCCGGCAGTGACGACAACCTCACGGCGCTGCTGATCGAGATCGATGCGCTGCCGCTGGAGACACCGGATGAAAATTACCGCCGCCTGACCGCACTGCCGATCCCGCCGGTGCTGCAGATCGGCAACCGCATCGACGATTACGAGGTGCTGGAAGTCATATTCAGCGGCACCCGCAGTCACATGTACCGCGTCAAGGACCTGCGCGGTGGTCGCCAGTATGTACTCAAGGCGCCATCCGAAAACTTCGCCGAGGACAGCCTCTACCTCGACGGTTTCATGCGCGAGGAGTGGGTCGGCCGGCGACTCGACCACCCCAATGTGATGAAAACCTTCGCGCCGCCACGACCCAAGCGATTCATGTACTACCTGGGCGAGCACATCGATGGCCAGAACCTGCGCCAATGGATGCAGGACCATCCGCAGCCGCCACTGGATCAGGTACGCGCCCTGCTTCGCCAGGTCGTCGCGGGACTGCGGGCCTTTCAGCGTGCTGATATGGTGCACCAGGACCTGAAACCGGAAAACATCATGCTGGACCGGGACGGCCGGGTGCGCATCCTCGACTTCGGCACCGTACGGATTGCCGGTATCGAGGAAATCGTTTCACCGCTGGACAAATCCATTCCCCAAGGCTCGGTCAACTACGTGGCGCCTGAATACCTGCTGGGGCAGCCCGGTAGTTTTCGCGCCGACCTCTTTTCACTGGCGGTCATCGCCTACGAAATGCTGACCGGCGAACTCCCCTACCGCGAGCCTTCGGTCAAGCGCCACCGCATCGAGCACTACGGCGAGCTCAAGTACATTCCGGCGCTGCGCTACCGCAAGGACCTGCCACTATGGATGGAGGGTTGCCTGCGCAAGGCCCTGCAACCCAATCCGGCATACCGCTACGACGCCTACTCCGAGTTTCTGCAGGACTTCACGACACCGAACCCGCGGCTCGAGGCGCAGGTCCGGGAGCAGCCGTTGATGGCCCGCAACCCGCTGCTCGGCTGGCAGTTGATTGCGGCGGTGCTGCTCGTGCTGAACCTCCTGCAACTGCTTTTGTAGGATGGGTTACGCCGCCTAAAGCCAGGTGCCATTCGAACACCCCGTGCAGATGGCGGCTCCACCCATCCTCCTATGTGGTCGCCGTTGTCAACCTCTGGCGATGTTCTTTTGGCTTTTGCTATTTCATTCGCGTCTTCGTGTGGTTGGTGAAGTATTGGCTTTGGGCTGAGTGTCCTCGAATGCACATTCGGGACCACCTC
>JABXIM010000164.1 GCA_013373085.1 Oceanospirillaceae bacterium
CGCCGGAATAGTCGAATTCACAGGCCTGGCCGATCACGATCGGGCCAGCGCCGAGAATCAGTATACTTTTAATGTCCGTACGTTTTGGCATCGGTAAAAACCAGTCGAATCTGTTAGTAACTTACTGCTGTCTGATCAAGCGCCCTGGCGTGCTTTCATCTGTTCGATAAAGCGATCGAACAGCGGCGCGACGTCGTGCGGACCGGGGCTGGCTTCCGGATGTCCCTGGAAGCTGAAAGCCGGGCGGTCGGTGCGCTCGATGCCCTGCAGCGAGCCATCGAACAGCGACTTGTGGATCGCCCGGACCGTTTCCGGCAGGCTATCCTCGTCCACCGCGAAGCCGTGGTTCTGGCTGGTGATCATCACGTGCTTGGTATCCAGATCCTGCACCGGGTGGTTGGCGCCATGGTGACCGAACTTCATTTTCACGGTCTTGGCACCGGAGGCCAGCGCCAGCAGCTGGTGCCCCAGGCAGATGCCGAATACCGGCAGGTCGGTCTTGCAGATGTCCTGAATCGCCTCAATCGCATAGTCACAGGGCTCGGGGTCGCCCGGACCATTGGAGAGGAAAACGCCGTCGGGATTCAGCGCCAGCACCTCGGATGCCGGGGTCTGTGCCGGCACGACAGTAAGACGGCAGCCGCGTTCGACCAACATGCGCAGGATATTGCGCTTGACGCCGAAGTCGAAGGCGACGACGTGGAACGGCAGCTCGTCGTCGCTGCGCTCGACATGACCGACACCCAGTTCCCAGGTGGTGGAGCGCCACTCGTAGGCCTGTTCGACCGACACGACCTTGGCCAGGTCCATGCCCTTTAGACCCGGGAAGGCGCGGGCTTCGGCCAGTGCTTTTTCCTCGTCGATCTCGCCGGCCATGATGCAACCGTTCTGCGCGCCTTTTTCGCGGAGGATGCGAGTCAGGCGACGGGTATCGATATCGGCGATACCGACGATGTTGTTGGCCTTCAGGTACTCTTCCAGGGACTGCTCACTGCGGAAGTTGCTTGCCAGCAACGGCAGGTCGCGGATCACGAGACCGGACACCCAGGTCTTGGCGGACTCTTCGTCCTCAGCATTAGTACCGACGTTGCCGATATGCGGATACGTCAGGGTGACGATCTGACGGCAATACGACGGATCTGTCAGAATTTCCTGATACCCGGTCATCGAGGTGTTGAACACCACTTCACCGCTGGACTGACCCTCTGCGCCAATTGCCACCCCCCTGAAAATACTGCCGTCTTCAAGGGCCAAAATGGCTGGTCTCGTCAAGTGAACCTCCCCCGCGTTTCGCGCTACAAACAGACCGATACGAAAATGGATACGTGCAAAAAAGCGAGGTAAAACCGAAATTTTACCTCGCTCTCGAGAATTTGGAATTCGTTTGCCGTTCCCTCAGGCAAACCGGCGGTATTCTAGTCGATCGGCTCCCAAGTGTCCACGCGATGCTCACCTCTGGACGCCCGGCAATCAGACTGTAACTTTTCTGCAACAGCCCTCCTCTTTACTGACGGGGCCAGTCCCCAGCAACTTCAGGTTGGTCGTTGCAACGACTCGATGCAGCGATCCGCCTTCCAGCAGTAAGTGGCGGAACACGCCAGCAACAGATCAGCGGCCAAGCGGTCCGGCAGTCGGAAGAGGTCACGGCCCTTATTCATCGAGTCCGGGAGGCCATGATGCATGGTTCGAGGCCTGAGCAGCCCGGTGTCGCAGTTCGGCTGAGGCGTCAGCTGGGAACCCGGTCCCGCTGCTATAGTCTGATGAAAGGCATTTGGACCCTGGGGACGGCATGACAGTAAGACTCCTAACCGGCGCACTGCTTGCTTTACCGATAATCACGGCTTGCAGCACTACACCCAAATACTGGTACGAGCCCCCGCCGCCGGACCGACAGAGTCCAACCGGGACCGACGGCACCTGGCAGGGGCTGCTGCGTCAGGACTTCAGTGGACGCGTCTTCCACGGCGCGGTATCCGGGCCAGTGAGCGTGCGCTGCGCACGATACCGTGATCTGGTGACACTGGCGGTAAGCGGCGGGAAAATGGCCGTCTCGCTGGGCCAGGCTCCGATACTCGAGTTCGACGCCAGCATCGGGCCTGGCGGCCACTTCCGGCAGCAGCTGCCAGTGCAGGGCGATACCTGGATCTATGGCGGCGTGGGCATCTACAGCAACAAACCGACGCTGACCCTCTGGGGCCAGCTCGATCCTGTTTCCGGAACCGGCATCGGACACCTATCCATCACCCCCGGCGAGGACATGACCATAGGCTGCTATGGCACCTTCCACGTCAGCCAGAACGCAGGCGCTCCGCCCGAGGAAGAGATCGGCGAATCCTTCAAGATCCGCTACTGGATAGACGAACTGGACAAGGGCGACGACACAGAACTCTGGTTGGTGCGGTAAAAGCTGTGGGTTGGCAGCGGCCAGGTAGGATGGGTGGAGCGTAGCGTAACCCATCAAATCGGTCGCGCTTCAGTCCGATCACGGCGAGTACCGGGGCCGGAATGTTGGATGGATTATGCGGCTTCGCCGCTGCGATGAGGCCGTGAAAACGCGTGCGTGGGGGCGGCGCCCCGCAGCGAATATGCGCGGTTCAGTACAGCTGCGAGGAATGGATTGAGGAGTGTCCCGACTGCATGCTTGGCGCCTCGCGCACGCGAGCCATCCCACGGGCGGGTACGCCGCGGTCGATCGGGACGAAGCTGCGCTCAGCCTGCCCCGCGAAGCGTTTTGGGTATCGTCTCTATCGGATATCGCCCTACTCTCTCATGGCAGGGTGGCCGCAAGCGGCGCTGTTAACCGTCCCCATGTGACGGTCATTGCCGCCGAACAGCCACAACAAAAACGCCCCGACCAATCGGCCGGGGCGCTTTTGTTTAATTAGATGCTTGGCGCCTCAGGCGGAGCCTGAGCCGTCCCGCGGGCGATGCACGCCGCGGTCGCGCCACCGGGGCAAAGCAAGCTTTGCCTTTATCCGGTGTCGCCCTACTCTACATGGGTGATGCAGCCGCAAGCGGCGCTATCTTCATTCCCCCTGTGAGAGTACAGAGCGA
>JABXIM010000054.1 GCA_013373085.1 Oceanospirillaceae bacterium
CCAGTGATGGACTGATGAGATTAGATCAACCCTAAGCCGCGTTGCCGCCAGTTGCGGACAGGGCTGCGATGCCGCAGGTCTGGTTCCGAGCCCAGTGTGCTCTTTGGCTTTCGCGTAGCGGCGAGAACCCTTAACCTCGCTTCAAAGGTTGGCGAGGAACTCGATCCGGCAATTGCCTATGCGCTTGAGCACGGTGCCGCCGTTGGCCTCGATGGCGAAGTTGTTCGTCCCGCCGCCGCCGCCGCCGGCGTCGGCGAAGGTCTCTTCGAGATACATCGCAGCGTCCTCGGAGCACTTGAACGCGCCGCAGGTGCCATCGGGGTCGCGGGCCGTGGCCCGGGTGCCGAGGAACCAGCTCACGGTCTGCTCGATGCAATGCACCTCGGTGCCGTTGATGCCCCAGCCGTAGCGACCGCCAATGTCGATCGACTTCACCGTGTCGTGGGTGGTGAAGCCGTTGATGCTGGTCTCATCGAGGCGGCCGTTGTCTGCGCTGACACAGTTAATGTGCAGCACCGCGAGACCTGCGCCTGCGTCGGAGTGATAGCCGAAGCCGTCCTTCTGCCCCTTCGAGCCATCGACGCCGAACATCGCCACCAGCCCCTCGGTCTGGGTGACGGAGACCGCGTTGCGGATCTGGGTCCGGTGCTCGAGATTGCTCAGTTGAGTGCTGGGCTGGGCCCGAGAATGCGCCGGACGTACCAGTCAACTTTTGCCTGGCATCTGCCTTCAGCCGATGCTTCGTATTGATTGGCGGCGCCGGCTATCCAGAACGAGCTCTTCACATAGTGGGAGGGGTGGACGACGCGGATCACATCTTCTGCGCCGGTCACACCGAACCTCTGGAAGTGGCTAGCGGCGACATTTCCCACTGCGACTATCTTTACGGGGGCCACGGCTCTTATTTCACGATCGAGGACGTCTCGACACGCACCGTAAAGCTCTGGGGTGAGTTTCACCGTCGGTGAGTGGAGCTTCATCGCGTCGGTGACCCACACGTCATAGTCGTCAGACAGCAGCTTGACGATGACGCGCCACATCACTCCGTGAGAACGACGGTTCGAGCGGAAGATCGAGCTGTTCAAGCCAAAGAAGGTGCCGACTGTAAGCCCGATCTCGGATTTCGGGCTACGCAGAGGATCCTGGGCACAAAGCATAACCGTTCCGCGCCGCGGTCGGTCGACTGATAGGAGGCACGGTAGGTCATATCCTACAACCTGGTCTTGGTACGCGAGCAGGCTCTCGGACGAGATTTGTTCTGGGGGAACGATTTGTAGATTTGGTGGCCTCGAGTGTGTCTCGCGGAATTCTTTTTCGAGGCTTTTCGAGAGGTCTTTTAGGCCGTCAGCGGAAATGAAAGGGGCTTGGCTTTCGATCCATGTCGACCAATGCCCTTTGTTTAATCGGATTTCCATGTCGTCGTCCTTGGTGTGAAATCATACATGAAGGACACCTTCGGCGCTAGGTGCCTTACTGGCAACGCTCCACCCAAGACATGCATCATATGACGGCTTATGTGCCTTGTCCGGTACCAACGGGCACATCCGGTGCCGGTCAGCGCGAGCGGCAATCAGAGGTGGGCATGACCGTGTTCTTCCAAAGTTAATGCCTGCTAATCGTTCAGCCAGTGTTCAATCCAGCCGCCGGTAGACATAGCCTTCTCTACAAGAGAAACATAAACGCTCGAAATCCACTCCTTGCTACTTTTCCAGTCGACGTCTGGAATGTCAGCGTTCATGAGTTCGGGTACGAACTCCTTCGCTTCCGTCCATGCCTTTTCTGGAGCGTTGTAGGCCATCGCCGTGAGCTTCTTGCGAGAGGGGACTTCTATCGCGCAAACGGTAAGTTGTTCTTCGGGCGCGGTAATTTCTGGGTCAAGCGCCTGCTGTAGCGCCGTCATATCCTGAATGGTTTGGCACAGGTCAGCAAGTTCTAGAGCGGTTGTTCCGATGATCACTGCGGTGCCCAAAACTGGTAGAGCCTCACCTGGCATAGAGGCAACTTCGCGAGCTGCGGTCTTTGCCGCGCGATTGGTGACTCTTGAGGCAGTGCTCACCACCTTATTTCGGGCCTGCCTTTGAAGTGCTTTGGCTGCCGCCAGCTCAGCAGATGCCTCGGCGAGTTCGGTTCGAACTCGTCGCTTTGCGGCCCTTTCCCTGACAAGCTCCCCCTGCGCCTCTGCCAATTCGCTTCGAACCTGTCGATTGGCCGCCTTCTCGGCGTCTAGGTCTGACGACAGCCTCACAATCTCATCGGCCTGCTGCGCCGTAACACTTCGGCCCCGTGTCATGGCGTCGACCACGGATTGAGCCGCACCATAGACGGAGGTGCTAAACAAGAGAGCCAAGTTGATAATGATCGATAATGCTAGAAAGGTGGGGAGAACTAGAGCTCTGAGAAAGCGGTAGGCGGAGATGAAAGGGTTTTGCACGAACTTATCCTGAACGAGAATGTGGTGCAGCATACCCGGTCGACACCCGCCCAAGCAACGCTGCGCGCCGGTCAGCAGCTACGCAATCGGCAAGGGGGACAGGGCGCTGGACATGTGGATATCGATGCCCTGACCGACCAAGATGATGTCGGTCACAGCGACCAATATGCGCCCCCTAGGCTGACGCATCACCGTGCATATAGACCCCTATGCGCCTCGTGAGCCGTCTCAGGGCCGCATTCCAAGCTGCGGACACTATGAGGAGCAGGGGATGTCGAACAGGGTCATGAAAGAGTGATTATCGCAGCTACAATCTCGTCGCAGCTCAAAGTCACCCCCTCCGGGATAGCCTCGTCGATCATTCTCAGAACCGATAGTGTGCTAACTTCCATGCCTTTTCTGGTTCTGAAAATATCCCTTGCTTTCACGGCAGTATCAGAGATGCCGCTCTCGTCGTCTGAGCATTTTCTCTTCAGTCGTTCTAAGATCTCAGCATAAGGTTTCACCTGCGCCTCTGTTACCCCCAACGTGTCGGCATCGATAGCGGCAAGCTTGCCAGGGAAAGTATCAAGAAGTGGGTTATCTTCTTCTTTGCAGGCACCAAGGAGAATGGCTGCGCAGAGAGCAACCAAGGCGCCAGTACGAGAGAACGTTGTCGGCATACGAAATCCATCAGGAGTTTGTGTTAGGCTATGCGATCCAGCGCTCACAGACATGCCTAGTGTCGGCCCAAAGCCGACCTTGGGACGGGATGACCACGCTGCGGCGCAGCTTCACCGAAACCGTCGTTCATCCGTCGCGCGTCATTTTCCAACGGCAAAGGTCCGCCACGCCGGGCAAAGCGGACATTGTAGAAGGTGCCGCGCACCGCTATTGCCCTCATGGTTTTAAATGCTAACGGCGGGACTGACGTGCCCAGAGTATACTTGATCGGAGCATCATGCTCGGGCGTCTCGACGCTTGGCGCGACACTGTCCGCGCAGATGGGCATTCCACTGCTGGACGTAGACGACTTCTATTGGATGCCGACAGACCCACCGTTCACGACAAAGCGCCCGCCGGAAGATCGGGTCCGCCTGATCCAGAAGAGGCAAGGCCGGACGGACGGCTGGGTTCTGTCAGGCTCCTTTATGGGCTGGGGGGAGAGCCTGATCGACCATGTCGAGATCATCGCCTTTCTGTATACTCCGAACGCGATACGGATGCGCCGTCTGGAGCACCGAGAGGCACAAAGACATGGTGATCGAATCCTGCCGGGTGGCGACATGCATGAAGGCCATCTGGCATTCCGTGACTGGGCATCTCGCTATGATGACTCCTCGTTCACAGGACGCAATCTGGCGCAGCATGAACGCTGGCTCAAAGCACAAACTGCTCCAGTTCTGAGGCTTGACGGCACACAGCCTGCTGACGTGCTGGCCGATACGGTCACGACTGCGCTGGACCGGCTCTGAGGGGCCAAGACGCGTGCGATCCCGACCGTCGCGCAGGTGGGGGGGCTAGCAGACAATGGCCCTGCCAGCCCTAGTCTCAGGCCTTGATCCGGAGGGAGGCATTCGGGAACGGGAAGCCAGAGTCATCGACCGCGCGCCGGGAAACCTCCTGAAATCCGAGCCGCCTGTAGAAGCGGACGGCTTGCTCATTTTCGGTATAGACCTCGAGGGCCAGTTCGCCCTTCCGGGCCAGGGCGTCGGCGATAAGCCTGCGCCCGATCCCGTGGCCTTGCCAGCCCGGCGCGATGAAGATCCCGCCGATGAAACAGTCCAAGAGGCTGATGAAGCCAACAGCGTCTCCGTCAAGGCAAGCCACGGAGGTCTCCGCCTCTGGCAGATACCGCTCCTCGATCAGCCTGCGCTGTTCCGTCAGCCTTGTTTCACCGATGAAGGGGTGCGCCTTCAACGAGGCGTCGAACCATATAGTCGACAGTCTTTCCAGATCCGTTGCCGCTTCGAAGGGCCGGATCACCACGTTCGCGTTCTTCATGAGAATAAGAACTCCAAAGAAATCATGCAAAAAGGGTCGGCATCCGTGTGCCGAGCGATGCCGCTAGATGCGGGTCAATCGAAGCCTCTGAGCATAAATCTCCTTCTGTGACGGGATGAGAATAAGCCGCCGTGCCACCAGTTTCAATGACGATTGAGGGATCATCCCGGACCTACGCTGCGCGTCGGGGTCAAGAGCCTGGCCGCCCCTAGCTTGCCGTCGCTCCCCGGCCCATACTGCTTGAGCGGCCCAAACGGCCCAGAGCCGACCTTCACGCGCGGCGCAGCAGCTGACCGGTCTCGGCCCTCACCTGCCGTTCGTTGTGATGGTCATCTCTGCAGTGCAGCTTCCCCAGTGCGGTCATTCGAGGCGTCGTGCAGCACGGCCTTGCCGGCGTCTGTTCGCAACGCGGTTGGAGCTGCCTCTCACGGGATTGGCTCGAAAGTCCGCATCAAGCACTGTATGGTCGTCGAGAATCTAATTGAGCAGAGCAATTGGAACCAGAAAATGCCCAAACCTGTGCGGATGCCAGACGGCGAATTTCATGAACTCCTGAATCTTTTCGAAGACGACGTCAAAAGTTTGGTCGAACTTACGTTTCCCAAAGGTCCCGTGCAGAACCGCCATGTTCGGCAGGCTTCCGTCATTGTTCGGCGCTGGCTTTGTGACAATGAACTTCGCCGCATCACCGACCAAGTTTCGGTGCCAGTGACGTTTCCTATGCTCAACGATAAAAGTATCTTTGATAGAATAGAAAATGATGCCGACATCGACTACTATCTCTCAGCTGGGGTCAGGTTCGACGGAAAGCCAATATGGGCGCTGTATCATTCAAACTCCGACATAGCGCCAGAATGGGTGCACGAGCTGGGCTCTCAACGGATTGAGTTGGTGAAGCTAGGCAAGGTGATGAAGCGCCCAGTGCTTCACTTTAGAGGCGATAACTTCTCGTTGGAACAAACACTTCGGTATGCCTGCAACAAGCTGGGTGGAGCACATTTCGATCCATCCAGAAATGAAAACGAAAAGAAACTTGATTTGGCGGCGCGCTATTTAACTTTTGGGCCTCCAGAGGAAAGGATTGAATCAGGAATAGTAGGTAAAATTCATTTACCGCTGGAGCCAAATGGGGCAGAAGTTTTAAGCGGTGTCGCGGTGATCGTTGTCGTCGCGGCGTCGATGATAGTGAATATACATTTCGATGGGCAGCCGCTCGTTGAGCTGAAGCATGAATCTGCATCGACTTGACTGAGACAATGTTTAACGAACTTTATCGTTAGATATCTGCAGGTCGCATGAAAGCCGCCATTCATGCACTCCGCAGCCGTCGCCGCTCACGGCGCTCTCCGGACATTCGTCCCAGGCGCAGCGGATGACCGGTCCCAGGTAAGCGCCGAAAACCCTTTGTAAGGTTCGGATCGAAACGTTGGCGAGACCAGACTTATCCCTCCCGGAGTCATGGGGCATCCGATAAGCACACGAAGTTGCCGCATCCCTCGGACTGGCCTCTCTCCTCAGGCGCAGTTATAAAACTTTCCTCTTCTGGTACAGACGGAAAGGTTGCTGGGCCTTGAGCGACAAACGCAGTGCAATGATCTGATTGGCCGGGGATCTTATCGGGTCCAGAATGGTCGTGCGGGTAAGTCTATGGGCCAGAATCTGTTTGACTCGAGATGCCTAAAATGGAATACAAAACAGAGACTTAGGGTGGGATGCGATGCTGGTTGAACTTCAGGTTAAGAACTTCAAGGCGTGGAAAGACACGGGGCCGATCCGGCTCGCGCCTCTCACTGTCGTGTTTGGCGGCAACAGTTCCGGAAAATCAAGTCTCGGCCACCTCCTTCTTGCTATGAAGCAAACTACGCAGATTTCCGACCGCAAACGCGCGCTCCATCTCGGCGACGAGAGTTCCTTGATCGACTTGGGAACTTTTACAGATTGCATATATGGTCACGATCTGGAGTCGCTTCTGGAGTTTACCTTGAAGTGGAAGCTTCCCCATCGCCTAGAGGTAGACAATCCACTTGTCGAAACAGAAGTGTACTCGGGGGACTATTTATCTCTCCATTCGTCTTTGAGAGCAGACAAGGCGAGCCAGCCGGTCATTGAAGAGATCCAGTACGATCTATTTGATGGCGAGGAGAAAACTCTCGAGATCATACATGGCCGCAGCGGAAGTAAAGCGTACCTTGAAGCTTCGCCGCTTCGACTCGTTCACGCTTCAGGCCGCAAGTGGCCGGTTGAGCCACCAGAAAAGTTTTATCGATTTTCCGACCGAACACTCTTGCGATACCAAAACGCTGATTTCTTAGCTGAATTTGCACTGGAAACTGAACGCGCCCTAGACGATCTTTATTATCTCGGTCCACTGAGAAGTCCACCTCGGCGCGTATACCAATGGTCTGGAGATAGTCCTCCTGATGTTGGTCAAGAGGGCGAAACTGCGATTGCCGCGCTCCTTTCGGCCACTAGTGAGAAACGTATGCTTAACCGTCGATGGAAGAAACCTAGAAGCCGTTTTGACGAGTTTATAGCATCGTGGCTTGTCGATCTCGGCGTTATTTCCAATTTTCGAGTAAAGGCTGTCGCGAAAGGCCGCAAAGAATATGAGGTTCTCGTAAAAACGCAACCTAAGGCACCGGAAGTGAAGCTTACAGACGTGGGCTTTGGTGTTTCTCAGGTTCTCCCCGCTTTGGTACAAGCTTTCTATTCCCCGAAGGGTTCAACCGTGTGGATGGAGCAACCAGAAATTCACCTTCACCCCAAGGCTCAGTCCGTTCTAGCTGATGCATTTATCAGTGCAACTCAGTCCTACGAGGACGGAGTGCCGCGCGGGACGCAACTCATCATCGAAACTCACTCGGAACATTTCCTCAATAGATTGCAAAGACGAGTAGCGGAGGGCGTAATAAAAAAGGAGGACGTCGCGGTCTACTTTGTAAAGAACAAAACTGGCGCGGCTGCACTTGAGGCGCTTGAGTTGGATGAGGATGGCGAAATTTTGAATTGGCCAGAAAATTTCTTTGGAGACGAGATGGAAGACATTGCCGCACGCACTCTAGCGGCTATTAATAGAAGATCCTCCCAAAAGTAGGAGTTAATAAAGTAGTGGTGCGTGCAGTTATTGACACTAACGTTCTCTTAGTCGCCAATGGTAGCCATGAGGACATTTCCGACGAGTGCCGGAAAAGGTGCATCGAGCGCTTACTTGCGCAAAAACTCCGCGGAAAAACCGTGATTGACGATTGCTTTCATATTCTTCGTGAGTATCAGAAAAAGACACATCCTAACCAGCCGAAGGGGGTTGGTGACGTCTTCCTGAAGTGGCTGCTTCAAAACCAACGGAACGGATCGCATGTCGAACAAGTTACTATCACGGAAGTAGAAGCCAACAGATACGAAGAGTTTCCAGACGAGGAACTCGAGGCGTCTTTCGACCCTCCAGACAGAAAATTTGTGGCAGTCTCGAACGCCCACCCGGAGAAACCTACCATTCTTCAGGCTGCGGACTGTAAATGGTTGGATTGGTGGGAGGCCTTGGCAGATCATGATGTCAAAGTCGAATTTCTATGCCCGGATGATGCCTGCCGTTTCTACACCGCCAAGTTCCCCGATAATGCGCCACCAAGCTTACCGACATGAACCACTTTTTTCGATTCCCCAGCACCCCACACTTAGCATGGCTCGGAGAGGGTCAGCCACGGCAGGACAAGGTTCTCTTACCAGACGAAGTGAAGAAATTTCTGGCCGGTGAAGTGATCATTGAGGAGAAACTTGATGGGGCAAACCTTGGAATTTCGCGAGGAGAGGATGGAGATATTTTATTGCAAAACAGAGGCTCTTATCTGTCGGAGCCATACAGAGGGCAGTTTAGCCGTCTCGCGCCGTGGCTTGGAGAACGGACGGAACCCTTAAGCAGAATTCTTACTCCGGAGAGAATATTATTTGGAGAATGGTGTACTGCAACCCACTCACTTTACTATAATCGTCTTCCTGACTGGTTTCTGTTGTTTGACGTATATTGTCGAAGCAGTCAGGGATTTTGGAGCACGGTGAGAAGGAATGCTTTGGCGCGCAAAATCGGTCTCACCACCGCGCCTCAAATCGCAAAAGGGCATTTCACGCTTAGCCAATTAACTGAACTGCTGCTCGATGAGTGCAGCCAATTCCGAGATGGCACGATCGAAGGGCTCGTGATCAGAAGCGAGGACGACTCCGTATGCTTCGCCCGTGCTAAATTAGTTAGACCCGACTTTTCGCAAGCCATACAAGAGCACTGGAAGTCTCGGCCACTCTCGTGGAACCGCGTATCCGCACCCTAGGTTCTTCCAGAGCCTCCCCGAAAAAACCTGGCACCATTTGATATATTTTCTGCGCAACTCCTCTAGCGCAGCGCCCGGATGCGGAAATGGCAAGCGATGCACGAACGGCAGCAGTGCGGAAGGCTCGGTTCAGCTTTGGGCGACAACCGTAAGCGCTTTGCAGGTTTCTGCAAAGTCAGCTTCTGCGCATTGCTGCCATTCGTGGCTTTCGCAGCGAATGGCAACTGTCCGCCCACATCATCGGATTAGCGCCCTAGAAAAAGGATGTGGTGATCTTCTGGTGAAGGTTCGCATATCTGCCCTTATGAGCCTGGTCGCCACCGAAAGACCTAATGAATGCGTTGCGATGCCTGCGTCTCGCTGGTGGACGCATGTAGAGTGCAAGCTGGAGGGGCTGACCAGGGGCGCCTCTACCGCCAAGTGTGCCCGGACCAGATCACTTCGCCAAGAATGCCGGCCTGCACGAACGCGATCTCGTTACCCGAGTAGTACTTCGGGCTGAACTGTTCAGTGTCTGGATTGTCGCTACGAGCAATGAGGATGCGCTCAGGAACCAGCTCTAGCCTGGCAAGGCAGAACCCATCCTCTTGGGTCTGATATGCGTAGGCTTTGCCATTGCGTAGGACCGTTGCCTTCCGGTCGACCATCACCAGATCGCCATCGCAGATAGCCGGAGCCATGTTGGAGCTTAGAGCAGTGAACAGGATGCACTGTTCTGGTTTAAGACGCCCCCTCAGAAACCAATCATTCGGAAACGCGACGTGCTCATCGGCTTCGCCCGCGAGATTCAGTAGGCCTTCGTCAGAGAGCAGCGCAGGGGAGTAGTGCGGTATCAGTGCGAAACGCTCTCGGTCCAGCTCGACGATCGTGGAGGGTTCTCGGGGAGGCCCGATGTAGAACTCAAGTCCCATAGCTTCGCAGATGGTTTGGGCCTTTTCGATGCTTGGGATTGCTCGCTTCTGGTCGTCGCGGACCACGCCTCTGAGGTAACCTCGGCTGAAGCCGAAGCGGTCCTCTGCTTGGTTTATGTTCTTTAGGCCAAGCTCCTGTATCCGAGCCTGTACCAGCGAAGC
>JABXIM010000232.1 GCA_013373085.1 Oceanospirillaceae bacterium
ACTAGGGTGACCAATAGCAAAACCCAAAACATAGCGATTCCTCACCTGGTTAATATGAATGATCTTTTAAGCTTAGCGGGTTTGGCAGAAAGTGCCGTATTGCGTCTGATGCGGTTAGGAATGGGATTGAATAAAAAGCGGAAACAGTTCGACTTTATATGCGCCAATTGGTCATGGTCTGTGCCAAATTAAATCTATTGGTTTTATAAGTTTGATGTTGGTCAGTACCTAAAAGGGTTAGTGGTTCCTCTAAATGGATCGGCTGGCGTGTCTTGAGTTATACTTTATTCAACGTATGACCATCGGATAAGGCATGATGCAAAGCAAGCACATTCATGGAGACAGAGAAGTCTTTTTACACGAGGATATCATTACCGCTCGCTTTATTGGTTTATTCAATGAGCATGGTGCTCGTCGTATTACCAATGAAATTCGTGAATGTGTAGCACAAATGCAAGGAAAGCCATTTGCTATTCTGATTGATGATTTACAACTATCTGGTGGTACACCAGAAGCTTATGTTGTGTTAGAAGAATATAACCAATGGCTCAACACTCAAAAACTTGTGGCCAAAGCCATGGTTCTCACATCTAAAGCACATAAAGCGATCATCGACAAACTCTCCCCGTCTCGCCTTGAACAAAATATTCAATATTTTATAGATGAAGACAGCGCATTAGATTGGCTAAGGTCCGAACTTAATCGAGATTAGGCCCGGTTGAAAACAACCACCTATAAGCGAGTACATGGGATTGATATTGGGTTGGGCAGTGACTCAGAAGACTGTCTCAAGTATCGACTAATGAGGTGTTCAACTTACTTTAGGCGGGTCGATATTAATTGATTTAAAAATTAGTTTGGTTGTATTTAACAATCTAAATTTGGAAACCAGTCATTTAGAATTTTGGATTCCATATCCCATCTATGTCTACTTGTAGGTGAATGTTTTACATCAGCGGCATGATAAGCTTGTTGTTTTTCTGGATAATATCCAAACCCAAAAGGTTGAATGTGTTGTTTGAGCCTTGGGTCGTTTCGTAAAAAGTCTATCATGAGCAGCCCTGCGCTGGGTGGTGCTTGTAACTGCTTAACCAATGATGCCCAGTGTTTTAACGGCACGGTGATAATGGGGGTGCCTCGCTTGAATACGGGCAATAAGTGTCTCCAGTTTTGGAGCTGATACTGCATGTCAGGTCCACTGATGACTAACCAATCGCATGGGGGAATGGGGCCTCTATAACCTGGTGCGATTACTCTTGTGTGTGTTTTTGATCCGAAGTGTAGGTGTGAGCCAAAGCCTTTTACTGGCTGGTTAAAGCGAATGACAGCACCATGGCTGTCGATTTGGTTACCTTTGTTTTGTCCGGCTAGTCCTGCACTGTTACCTACTACTGCGATACCGTGTTTTGCTTTAATGTTTAAGTCTTCAAACCATTGTTCTCTCCACTTGTCCTGTTCTTTCCTAAGTAGTGTGATTGCTTTCTTTTGCCTAGGAAAAGGAATAATGCCTGGAGCCTTAATGCCTTTTATTAATTGGCAGCTTTCACTAACATTATTTTGATATTCGTATTCGGCACATAGATTTTGAAGCTGCAGTTTGAGTGCCACCTCAAACCATTTTGGTTGTTTCTTTTTTTGAAGAAAATGATTTACTAAGTACTTATATTGATTATGGGATAAAATTTGCCCTGTATCTCTTTGAAAGCCTAAAAAGGCTGCGTAAGATTTAAGTGATTGTAGTTCTTGCCAAGCTTGTTCAAAAAGTTTAAATGTTGCTTGTGAATAGTCGCCTTTGCTTCTTGCGGCTAGTGCTTGTTTAAGCATCAGTTATCACATCCGAGTGTTAAGAATTGGGTGACTAAATTTTCAGGAGAAGCCAATCTGTTAGCTTTTTCAGGTAGTCCGTAAACGTATTTGTTGTAAATATTTGAATTCATTAAATTATTTAATTGTTTAAACCAATCATCTTTATTTTCTGCAATGATAGCACCGTTTCCTTCGTATCTTAGGTTATCCGGGTTAATTGATGTGATTGTAGGCTTACCCCAGAATGCAGCCTCTAATGTTTTAAGGGCCGATTTACATTCATTAAATGGTGTAGTTTCTAGCGGTGATAAATTCACCCAGCTTTCTGAAACCTTAGAAGCGTAAACGTCAAATGGTTGTTTTTCCGCTAACTTGAGTTGAGTTGGTCTTATGCCAATTTCTCCCCCCAATACACCTGTTATTGCGAGAGTTACATTTGGGTGGTCAGATAAAAAATCCTTTAATGGTTCTTCTATAGTTGCGAAATCTCGATCATGACTTGCGGTACCTGGGAAATAGGTAATTAAAGGTTGTTCGACCTGGGAATTGAGCCTAGACGAGTTTTTCCAATTTTGGTGTGGTGCATTCGCGATTACCTTTACCTCTCCATTGAATAATTGGATCATTTTCTCCATCAATGGTGTTGTAGATGTTGTGAATTTTGTGAATTGAGAAAGTGCTAAATAATTTTTTTTATATTGAATTTGAATTTTTTTCAGGTTGATCAGGTTATTCATAACACCAGGGCTGAAAGAAGCCCATTTGGGGTGAATGATCAAATCGTCAACATCAGCAATTAATTGCGCTCCTGTCTTGTGACAGCGAGATAAGGCTCGACGAAAATACCAGTTATCTGAAGGGCGGTGAAACACAATGATATCGTAATGCTTATTCTGAGGCTTAAAATGCCGATAATGGCAAAGCGTTACTTCATGACCCTGTTCACGAAGCATAAGGGCTAGGTTCTCACAGCGATAACGAAAGGATGCATCGTTTAGGAATAATGCAGGATTCTTATTTCCAGCTAAAAAGGCTATTCGCAGTGATTGCAATACGGAATCATCCAATAAAGGGTTTTAGGTTCAGAATTTTCTTAGTCTTCAGATTTTAACCTAAAAGTTAGGTAGACTTTACTATGTTGACAGATGTACTTATTTAATACTCGATAATATAAAAAAGCCCCAACTTCGCAAACAAAGTTGAGGCTCTTCAATAGGTTAGAAGATATTTCCAACCTTGATTTTGGTGGAGACGGCGGGGTTCGAACCTTGATTATTTCTATACATTTCAATAACTTACCTATTGTTTGCTCATTTAAGTGACAAGGTAATCCTGCTAAGCCTGTTTATACCCTGGCGCTAATATTGACGTTTCTACATCATATAACGCTTGGGGGTTCTTTAGCCATAGCTGGTGTCGTTTGTCCTTAAGGCTTGCGTCTGAAGAGCAATCAACACCCCAAAAGTTTAACCAATATCCGGCGCTACTTGCTCTACATGTTATCTTTTTTACCCCATCTATCATACCGTATTGAAACTCAATAACTTGAGGCTGAGAAACTAAAGTTGGGTGAGCTGATAGTTCTAAATTAAGTATTTTATTCCATTGGTGGTCATTGCGACTGTTCATTTTAGGAGTAGCATTTAATGCTAGATTTTTACAATGGCTAATTCGACTAATGGCAAAGCTACGAAACTCATTTCTAAGGGCGCAATAAGCCCTAATGTACCATTGATGCCCCCCATCGAAAAATGCATGAGGGAAAAGGGTCCTAGTTCCTTCTCCGCTTTGTCCTGAAAAATAGGATATTTCAATTCCTTCGTTATTAAATATAGCCCTGCTTACCGAAGTTATTGTCTCGAAATTAGTTTTTACTAAGCGAGTTGGGGCTTCAATAGAAATATTTTCATTATCGCCAAAACTATCCCTACTGGATATCATTCTTAAAAAACTAAATGCTCTTTCAGAGCTTCGTGAAAACAGAGGTTTAAAAGTATCTGGATCGAATTTATATTCCTTAGTGGACCCGTCTAGGTAAACACTTTCAGGGTTAAGTCCATGTTCAGCAAGCAGACCTTTATAGCTACTAATATCCCTAGTAGCGACTGCAGGAGCTGTATCAAATTCTTTTTTTAAATCTTTCCTAGTGAATGAACCTTTGAATAACAAAAGAGTTTCAATGAATTCCAGCTTTTCTAATTTATGAGCTTTCACAATATCAGGGCTAATAAGCCCAATTGATTCGATACTCATAATCCAAAACTCCAAAATTGTTTGATTTGGTGCATTATAGTGCTTTTTTGTGTTTCACGGAAGACACAATATATGGGGTTGACCTAATCAATTTGTCACTGTATAGTGTATATATGGGCTGAAATGCTCATATTTTAATCATTTAAGTTGGCCAGAGAGGTTACTAGTTATGGCAAAAAATGCGCCTGTAGGCGATAACGCAAGAAAAGGGGCTGTTAAGAGTCGATCTCAATTCCAAACACCATCAGGTTTATGGGCAAAAAGAGACTCAGAAACGGGACGTATAATGGATATAAAACAAGACGGGCAACCGTTTAAGGGGGTGCGTAAAGAAAAATAGGCTTAAGTCTGCAAACTTAAGCCTATTTAGGTATAGCAAGATAGTCGTTCTGCAAAAACACTATCTGGGACTTACACTGAGAGGACTCATCCCCTACAGGATTTCAAAAGCTTCATTAATCCTAACAGAGTTATGCCTATTTACAAGAGATCCCTCTCCAATTTTTAAAGGGTCTCTATTATGAGCTTTAAAACTAAAGTAGTTCGTGTCGTATCTTATATGCGATTTCGATTAGGTCGTTGGGAATCAGTTTGTTCTCATTATCGATCACTTCCTAAGTCGTAACTTTAAGCGGGCTGGTTTGCCAGCCCGTCTTTAAAGATTACTTATCCACTTCCCATAAACCTTTCTAATCATCCCCCAGTCTGCATGCCCCATTTGGTTTGCGACATAAAGCGGGTTAGCTCCTTTGCTTAATAGTTGTGACGCATATGTATGTCTTGTTTGATATGGGCTTCTATAAGCGATTCCGGCAGCTTTTAGAGCTGGAGTCCAGATGGCTTTTCGAATGTATTGGTCATCTTTAAAAACTGCACTTTTTTCCAATTTATAAAAAACCTCATCGATATTGAGCATTTTATGCATACTTTGACTTTCAAGTGCATTAATTGCCTCAGGCACTAAATCTACAAACCTCCTACCAGAAGAGGTCTTAGGTTCCTTGGTTACTCCTCTTACTCGGGCTCTTTTAACTTCCATTCTAGCGTTTTGGAAATCAATATCACTCCAATGCAATGCAATAAGCTCCGAAGTTCTCAGACCGGTATAAAAAGCAAACTCTATAAGAGGCCTATAATTATCGGTACATTGCGCGGACAGGGTGATTAGAATTAGATCAATCTCATCTTGAGTAAATGGCTGCGGCTCTCTTGAAGAGACTGAAAGGTTTGGGACTCGATCCATGATATTCTGTTCAATTACTTCGTCTAAATAAAGTTCTTTAAAACACTGTCTTAAAGGTGTAATTACATTGTTTTTTCGTTTGTTACTGATGCTTAATTTCGCGAGCCATTCTTTAACGTCTTTAGCTTTAAGCTGGTTAACCGTAAGTAAGCCGAATCTAGGGGAAAGGTGATGCTTTATGGCGCTGGTATAGTCTCTTAAGGTACTTCTTTCTATATAGCTTCGTTTATTCTTTAACCAGTCCCACAGCGCAACATCAATAGTTAAAAAGTCGGCCTGAGATTTAACCAAGGATTTAGCTTTTGAACTGCTTGGAAATTTTTTTAAGTATTCCACATGGTCGAATACACCTCGATCTATATCATAGATTACTGATTGACGAAGAGAGTTAGCCATCTTTAAATTTTTAGGGGTTGGTTCCCAGCGCAAAGTTTCTCTATAACGATGATCATTCCATGTAAAAGAAATTTGAATGCTATTTCCTCGGGGTGACACGCCTTTAAATTTTGCCATTTTAGTTTCCTATTAGTGCCCATTCTTCTACTTTATCTAACTTGATCAAAATTCGACCATCGGGAGCCTTTATTACGTGATCTCTTAATCGCCATACCCCTTTTTTGATTTTTTGTCTGACGGCTTCTTCGCTATAACCAGATAATTCAGAAAACTTCTTGATAGTGACTAAATTCATTGCCATTCCTCATTTGCTAAAGCATGGGTATGATTGGTCTCCATTGGTCTAGAAAACAGATACAAAAGGGTGTTGAACAGGTTCATTTGGGTTTAAACCCTTTAACTTCGAGGGGTGAGGTAGTGAGTGAAAGAGAAGTATTAATAAGTTACATCAAAATTTTAAAAGAGCTCGGGCTTAAGGAAGACCGATATATGTGGCTAGAAAGTCTTATTAAATCGTCGGATATGGGTAAGGGTTTAAGTTATTCAAGAATCGCGGAGTTAATGGGGCTTAGTGATCCAGCTATTGATGATGCCTCAAAACAGAAGATTAAAAGGCACCTTAAGGCTTTAGAAAAATTTCAGAGCGAGAAAGCTTTAACCATTAATATGAAGTTATTAGATCTTGGTCTAAAACATTTCCCTGTTATTGAATCTCTAAATACTGGCGGAGGGGCTGGGAATGTTGCTTTATTTAAGATCGAATATCACCCAATATCGATGGAAGATCAATTGATCATCGAAGCACCTAGATCATCGAAAAGTGGACAGGTTGAATATTACTTGAAAGATATAAAGAAGTTGAATTTCTTTGGTCAGTTTCTAGGAAAAATAAGTATCCCTCAAGATAGACATTACATTTACTCACTAATGCCAATATTTATTTTTACAGTATATTTAATGGCTAGTATTTATCTACTTTACTCAAACTTATGGTTTGAAATGGCTATCTTAACTCTTTTAGTATATAGCATGATCAAAATAATAGAGCCATTCTATTTAGTATTGGATAAGGCAATCATCAAAGCACCTGGTTGGCTTATACCTTTAAATATCAGTAATGCTTATCTGATTACAAGGAAAGTAGATACGACAAGGCAGATTATACTTAGCTATTACGAGGGTAAGTGTACTATTTGTTCTGGGAAGCTCGATATTGTAGAAGGTAAAAACGAATATAAAGGAAGAATAATTGGACAATGTGAAAACTCAGGACGAGAGCACATATTTAGTTTCGATCATATAACTAAAATAGGCTCTCCCCTAAGAAAGGAATATAGTGAATTTTTAAAGAGCGTGAATTAAGCAAATTCCCAAGATCGAGTCGAAGCACCTGTAACTGAGATAATGGATTGATCAATAGACACAGGTGTTTCTTTATCTGCATATACTCGTATCCCAACAAAGGTTCCTGACTCAAAAAAATCTTCAGATTTTGTAGAGAATGATTCTGGTACTTCTCTAATAACTGAAGCTAACTTGAAAGATGGAACACCTTGGTATGACTTAGCTTCTAAATATTTGGACCAACCAATAACTTTTAAGCAAGTTTGATATGACTTGTCACCTCTAATATAAAAAGGGAAGACTTGGTTATTCAGATCAAATAGTTCATACACAGTATGTAATTCATCATTGCTCTTCATAAACCTTTAATTCTCTTTCAAATTGTTCCTTTGTATAAAGTCTGACGTCATCTGCAAAACGTATAACAAGCTCAATTTCACTCTCGGTGTCCATTACTCCAAGAATCACCCCTATTTCTTCCAGAGATAAAGCCTCATATTCACTTTCTAATGGTATTACGGTTGAGTACATGGAGCTGAATGCGTCTTCTAGAGTGAATCGCTCAGAGAGTGGCTTAATTATTTCTATGTCCATTTTTTGATCCTTTAGCGGTTGGGTTACAGTTATTTACACGAGTCCAAGGCCTGCATGTGCGTTCGCTCCGCTCGCTGCACATTGCAGGCTGTGCTCATTAGAAGTTGATGTTCCAAACCGGATAAGATTAAAAACCTGCTTGGAAATAGATTGATAGACACTTGAGCCAGCAGACCAACCATCCTCCTTGGAGGAGGATGAACGCTCTACAGGCTCAAGCGCCATGAGTGACTTGGATTCATGCCAACGATTAATTTTTGTAGGAATCACAATGTTACTATGTGATATTCTCAAACCTGAGACAGGAGGCCGTATTACTTCTCCATATCGATTATGGCGAGTTCTAATTTCCTCGCCAGTTTCAGTATCAACGCTATCTAAAAAACCATATTCAGGTTTTATCGGTAGGTCTTTTCTTTTTACAGTTGGCCCACCCATAGCGAGTACGAACGCTGCCCAATTTGAACTGTCGGCTGCATACCATGCATTGCCGGTTAGGAATCCGAATCCTTCATTTAGTTTACGAAGCTCTCTCCAAACAGTAACCGGAGGACCACCAACTTGTTGAAATTGTCGAATCCGCCATGTGCTAGCCCATGTACGAATTTGATGGGAGCTATCATTTGAATTTAAATTATGAAGATCGTTTCCAACGCCATAACCATCAATGGATTTAGAAATATATTTAGCAATATAAGAGGTTGCACCACCTTTATTTTTGTCAATAGACTCGACTTTCAAGCGATGTTTTCTTGCGCCTTTTTCGTTCGGTGAATCTTGAAAGGCATATCTAGAAAAGATATTGAGTAGTTCTTCTCTATCACTTTTTGGAGTAAATAGAAGGTAATGGTGATGGGGGGTTCCGTCATGATGTGGTTCTGCGACTCGAAACCCATAACATTGGATTCTTTTTTTGGCTAGTTCTGCTCGGATCTTTGCCCATTGATTACAAAGGTAATTACTTGCTTGTTTTGGGGTTGTGCCATCATATTCTGGGTTTAACTTTCCATTATGCAAGTAGGCATGCATTCTTGATGATGTAGTAAGAGTAATAAAGTCAGCGCTGTCCCCACGAAGGTCTGCGACTTCTTCAAACCCTTTTAAACGAACCATTAGTTCTGCGCGACGAATTTCTGGATTGGCTGTTGTTTTTGCTGCAAGTTCTGCAACAGAATAGGATTGTCCGTGTGAGTTTTTTAGTATCCTAGACTCTAAAATTGTTTTATTAAGGTTATCTTGAAATGCTTTTTCCGAAGCATTAAAGCGACTGCAATATAAGCTTTTCTGTTTATTAATTGCTCCTAAGTCTCTTTGAATCTGCTCAAGCCTAGTATTTCTTTTGTGTTTAAATTTCCTAAACCACCATATCGGATCGAGTGCTCTATTAATTATTGAGTAAAGGTCGGCTGTATCGGGCGTATCAATATCATGTTTTTCGATTAGTCGCTTTGCTTTTGCGAAAGCAAGGAGGTGGGATTCACTTGATGCTGCATCTCTTACTTGATTAGCAAGATTATCAGCATATTCTCGTAATTCAGTATTATTTGAGCTTAAGTTTAAGTCGCCACAAGTTAGAAGGGTGTCAATTTCAGATAATCGAGATAGGGCAGCTTCTGCATTCTGTTTAGTTAATACTCTTCTGTATTCAGCGGCTAAGTCTGCGGCTATTGGGAAATGCTTATTTAGGTAGTCATCTCGTCTTGTGCCTGATTTGTGGCAAACCGGAGACCCTTCCAGACTGTTAGGGACATATTGAGGTGCTTTGCTTTCAGGCAATAAAAAACCCGCAGACCCCATGATTAGTGGTTTCTGCAGGTTTTCTAATGGTCTTCCGTTAGTGCTGAAAGACCTGATTTTGGTGGAGACGGCGGGGTTCGAACCCGCGTCCGCCA
>JABXIM010000015.1 GCA_013373085.1 Oceanospirillaceae bacterium
GACGCCGATATTGCCGGCGTTGGTGCGGGTGTAACCCTCGGCCATGTGTGAGGCGCCCTCGACGTGGCGCGCCAGCACGTGGTCGATACCGCCGAGCTTTTTCATGGCGGCGTACATCGGGTTGATCGCCGCGCCCGGCAGGCCGAAGGCGGTGTCGATGCCTTCGCGCTTCAGAACTTCAACGGCTGCTTCAATTGCTCTCATTCTGGCCATTTAAAACCTCTACCTCTCGGGATTCCTGTTCTGTATCAAAGGCTAACCAGCACGGTGCCTGTACATCGTTGTTGTTATTCGTGCAGCAGTCCTGCGTAGTCCAACGTCAGTTGCCGCTCTTCGTCGAACCAGTGCTCATCGCAGTTGGGTTCGGCGGTAATCAGGTCGACGAGGATGAAATCCTGGTCGGGCGAAAGCGCCAGCAACGAGTGGTGCCAGACGCCGGGGTGATAGTTCACGCCCTGGCGACCGTTACTGACAAAGGCACGGATCGATGCCGTATGGACCGTCTCGCCGGCCGGCGCCACCACAACCACGAAGGGGCGCTGGTCCTGCGGGATAAAGGCCTGGCTACCCAGCGGATGGCGCTCCAGCATCCGAATCGGCAACGGTGTCGGCAGTGGCTGCGAACGCGCCAGGCTGATCGATGCGTAGCCTTCAGCGGACTGGGCGAAGACCCGCGCGGTATCGTGATAGCGCTCGGTGGCGCCGGCATTGATCGAAAAGTGGCGGCTGCCCTCCATTTCGATCACGTCGCCAAAGCTGCTGAAGGCGTCCCGGGTCAACGGCTCGATCGTCAGCATGCGATTCATGACTGAACTCCTGTCACGCGTGCACGCTTGGCATGGGTGTCGATAGTGGCGTCGGACATTGCTCTCACCTGTATGGTTTCTTGTTGTTCTGCAGGCGTGCTCGGCAGCCTGGATTGAGATCGAGTCTATGACGACAGCCGTGTCAAAAGCAATAGTAAATTATCATAAACAAAGAATATGAAAATAAATTATCGATGTCTTCGATATGTACCCGGGCAGGGCGGGTGGGACTGCGCGGTCCGGAGGCGGAGGGTAAAGAGTTCGCCGTTGGTGTTGTTGGTTCTCAAAAATGTATACAAAAAAATATCCAAATGAATCCAGTAGTGTTTTGTTTTTATTGGCTATTTGAATACAAAATGAAAATAGATTTTTATATTGAATTTAACTGAAAAATAATTATCATCGGTAGCAGGTCAAAACAGCGTCGTCCTGATCGGGAGCGCCGGAAGACCTGGCAGCAGGGGAGCCGTAGCGGCCAGAGCCGTTCCGGAGCGGACAGGGTTCGTGCCTCCGAATCGGCATCAGAGGCAGTGCCGGGGCAGAGGGGCGAACCTTCCCCACATCTCCGATCCAGGGGAACAACAATAAGAACCACAACCGAGGTAGCAAAAATGGCGAATGCCGACTGCAAGACCGAAACTGTCAGTCAGTGGAGCGAAACTGCGGACCACCAGACGGAGGCGGGCGTGAAGAAAAAAGGCTTCGAGATGCCGCATATTTACGTCATCCTTTTCGTATTCAGCGCCATAGCGGCGGTGCTGACCTACTTCGTGCCTGCTGGCGTCTATGACCGGGTACCGGGACCGAACGGCCGTACCACCATCGATCCGGAGTCCTTTAGGATCATCGAGTCCACGCCAGTCGGGCTGGTCGACTTCATGCTGGCGGTGCCCAAGGGATTGATCGATGCCGGGGTGGTGGTGTTCTTCACCTTCATCATCGGTGGCATGTTCATGGTGCTGCGACGCACCGGCATCATCGAGGTCGGGGTCGACAAACTGACACGGCGCTTCGCCAACAACAGCATTCTGGTGATTCCGGTGCTGATGGTGACGTTTGCCGTCATTGCGACGCTGATAGGCACCCAGGAACTGGCGCTGGTGTACGTGCCGGTGATCCTGCCGCTGATGATCGCGCTGCGCTTCGATTCGGTGACCGCTGCGGCGACCGCGCTCTGCGCCACCACCGCGGGATTCACGGCTGGTGTGCTGAACCCGATCAATACCGGGCTGGGTCAGCAACTGGCGGGCCTCGAGGTGTTTTCAGGCCTGGGTCTGCGGGCGCTGGCGTTCGCTCTCATCCTCGTCGTCGGTGTCGTTTACGTCATGCGTTATGCGGTAAAGGTTCGCCGCAACCCGGAACTCAGCCTGATGAACGGTGACGCCAGCGAGGTGGAGAAGCGTAAGCGCTACGTCCACAGTGCTGACGAAGGCGCCCTGAGCGCCACGCCGCGTCAGAAACTCGCTGCGGCTGCCACCTTTGCGTTCTTTGGCATCCTGGTTTGGGGCGTGCTGACGCAGGGCTGGTTCATGCTGGAAATGGCCGGCCTGTTCGTGATCATGGGCGTTGTCGTGGGCCTGATTGCGGGTCTCAAGACGGCCGATATCTGCGATGGCTTCAACGAAGGCTTCCGCGACGTGCTGGTGGGCGCGATGATCTGCGGTATCGCCCGTGCCGTTGCCGTGGTGCTGGAAGAAGGCCAGATCATGGATACCCTGGTCTACGGCCTTGGCAACCTGGTCGGGGGCTTCCCGTCGATGCTGTCGGCGATCGGCATGTTTTTCTCCCAGCTCGGCTTCAACTTCGTGATTCCGTCGGGCAGCGGCCAGGCGCTGGTGACCATGCCGATTATGGCTCCGCTGTCTGACCTGGTCGGTGTGACACGGCAGACCGCGGTCCTGGCCTATCAGCTGGGCGACGGTCTAGGCAATATCCTGTACCCGACCTCCGGTTATTTCATGGCTACTCTGGCCCTGGCCGGCGTGACCTGGAACAAGTGGGTGAAATTCTTCCTGCCGCTGTTCTGTATCTGGGTCGGGATCGCCATGTGCTTTCTGATCTTCGCCCAGGCCACCCAGTGGGTGGGTTGAGGCTGATCCTGTAGGCGCGCCAGGCGCTGTTCCCTGCGAAGGCGCAGCTCCTGCCCGTCCAAGCCCCCGCTGAAACTGCAGCGGGGGCTTTGTCGTTTGTCGAAGGCGTCTCTGGTACAGTTGACTGAAAATTAATTATCGGTCTACGGACAGGACGGAAAAGGAGATCGCCATGAAGTTGCCCATCGAAGACCGGTTGCGGGAAATCTACGAGGAGCTGCCGCGCAGCGAGCGGTTGCTGGCGGATATCATCATCGATTTTCCGGGCGATCTGGCGACGCATTCGATTTCCGAACTGGTCAATCGGGCCAATACCTCCAACGCCGCCGCGACGCGACTGATCAAGCGCCTCGGCTACAAGGACTTTCGCGAAATCCGCAAGCAGGCCCGAGATGCCAAGGCGGAGGGCTCGCCGCGCTACCTGCATACCTTCGATCACCACGCCGGTGATTTCCAGAGCGAGATCAAACAGCACGTCGACTGCGACGTTCAGAATCTGTTGCGCAGTTTCGAGACGCTCAGCGAAGAGATGGTCGGCGAGATCACCGGCTGCATCGAGCAGGCTCGGAACATCTGGGTGATCGGCTACGGCAACAGCTACATGCCGGCCATGTACCTGCGCCAGCAACTGATCCAGCTGCGGCCCTGCGTCGAGATCCTGCCGCAGCCCGGCCAGGCGATCGAGAAGGACCTGTCGGGACTGGGTGAGCGGGATCTACTGGTGGTGGTCGGGTTTCGCCGCCGCCGGGAGGTGATTTACAAGCTGATGAAATACGCCCAGGAGGTCGGTACCCGTGTGCTGTACGTCACCGATCATTCGGAGGACAAGACCGCAGGACTGGCCGACTGGACGCTGCGTTGCATGGTCAAGAGCACGTCGCTGTTCGATTCCTACATCGCCGCTTTCAGTCTGCTCAACTACATCTGCGCCTCGGTGTCCGACCGTCTCGGTCGTGCGGCGTCGGACCGCCTCAGCAAGGCCGAGCGGCTGCACGATATCTTTAGCCGGATCGAGGACGTTTGACCCGCACGGCGGTGTCCGCTGCGGCTCGGCTATGCTGATAGAGAAGCCGGCCCTGTCGCTATTGCGGCAACCTGCCGGCTGATGCCCCGGGATCGCGCCAGCGGCCCGGAACCGGAACCCTTCATGACCAGGCATGCGGAGGCGACATGCGCTGCGCAAGCTGCGGATTCGAAAATCCACAGGACGCCAACTTCTGCGACCAGTGCGGCACACCCCTGCCAAGGCGTTGTCCCCATTGCGACCACGAACTCCGGCCGGGGGGGCGTTTTTGCGGCTACTGCGGCAAGCCGCTGAGCGAACAGGGCGCAGTCGCGCCGGTCCACTACACGCCGCCACACCTGGCAGAGCGCATCCGCGCCGAACAGGAAGCGCTGAAGATACGCGGCGGCAACGGCGGTGAGCGGCGCATCATCACGGCGCTGTTTGCCGACATGGCCGGTTCCACGGCGCTGATCCAGGACCTGGACCCGGAAGAGGTGCGGCGCCTGATCGATCCGGTGCTGGACCTGATGATGGAGGCCGTTCACCACTACGAGGGTTACGTCGCCAAGTCGCTGGGGGACGGGATACTCGCGCTCTTCGGTGCCCCGATCGCCCATGAGGACCATCCTCAGCGCGCGCTTTACGCCGCGCTCAGAATGCAGCAGGAAATGCGACGCTATGCCCGCCGGATCCGGCTTGAGCAAGAGGTCGGCGCCGGGCTGCAGATTCGTGTCGGCATCCATACCGGTGAGGTCGTCGTGCGGTCGGTTCGGACCGAGGATCTGCATATCGATTACGACCCGGTCGGGCAGACGATCCATCTGGCATCACGCATGGAGAGCGTCGCCGCGCCGGGGGCGATCGTGCTGAGTGACCGTACCCGCCGGCTTGTCGAAGGCTACATCGACTGTGTCTCGCTTGGCGCCGTGCTGGTCAAGGGACTGGCGGAGCCGGTCGAGATCTACGAGGCCCGGGGGCTCGGCCAGCTGCGCACCCGGCTGCAGGTGTCGGCGCGGCGGGGGCTGGTGCCCTTTGTCGGGCGCCGGGCCGAACTGGCGCAGCTGGCGGCGCTCTGGGACCGGGCCCGGGGTGGACAGAGCCAACGGGTTGCGGTGGTCGGCGAGCCCGGCGTCGGCAAGTCGCGGCTGTTCCACGAATTCAAGTCGGTGGCGGCCGCCGGCGCGCTGGTGCTCGAGACCTTTACCCCGTCCCACGGCAAGGCGTTCGCCTGTCTGCCGCTGATCGAACTGCTGAAACAGTATTTCCGGCTGCTGGACGACGATGACGAGCGAGCGCGGCGGGAGAAGGTGACGGCCAGGGTCAGGACGCTGGATCCTGCGCTCGAGGAGCGACTGCCCTATCTGTTCTTTCTGCTCGGTATTGCCGAGCCCGATTCGGCGCTGGGCCAGATGGATCCGCAGCTGCGGCGACAACGCACCTTCGAGATGCTGCGAGGGTTGCTGATCGGCGAAAGTCGCCGTCAGCCAGTGTTGCTGGTGTTCGAAGGGCTGCAGTGGCTGGACAGCGAGACCGACGCCTTTCTGGACTTTCTCGTTACCGGGCTGGACCGGGTTCCGATCATGGTGCTGGTCAACTATCGGCCGGAATACCGACACGCCTGGGGCGCGCTGGAGCGCTTCACCGAGCTGCAACTCGAATCCCTGACGCAGGCGGAAGCCGGCGACATGCTGACCAGACTGTTGGGAGACGACCCTTCGCTGGACCCGCTCAAACCGCTGCTGACGACGCAGACCGAAGGCAATCCCTTTTTCCTCGAGGAGCTGGTGAAAACCCTGGCCGAAGAAGGCGTGATCGCCGGTTCCGCCGGGCACTTCCGGCTTGAACGGACGCCGGAACGCTGGCAAATCCCGACCACCGTCCGGGGCGTGCTTACGGCCCGCATCGACCGACTGGCGGCGGACGAAAAGGCATTGCTGCAAATCCTGGCGGTGATCGGCAAGGAGTTTCCCTGGAGTCTGGTGCGCAAGGTGGTGGACAGGGAGGACGGGCCGCTGCGCGGCTCGCTGGCCAATCTGCAGACCGGCGGTTTTCTCTATGAGCGGCCAGCCTTTCCCGAGATCGAATATAGCTTCAAGCATACGCTGACGCAGGAGGTCGCCTATGCCTCCTTGCTGACAGAGCAGCGGCGTTCGATGCACGAACGTATCGCCGGTGCGATCGAAACGCTGTTCGCGGCGCAGCTGGACGATCACTGCAGCGAACTGGCCCATCACTTCAGGTGCAGCGGCAACAGCGCCAAGGCGGTGGAGTACCTGCAGCGCGCCGCTCGGCGGGCGATTCGCCAGTCCGCCAACCAGGAGGCGATTCGCCAGCTGAGCGCCGCACTGGAACTGTTGCAACAGCAGCCGGAGGGTACGGCTCGGACCGAGCGGCAACTCGAGCTGCTGCTGATGCTGGGTCCGGTCTGGATGACCGTCAAGGGTTATGCGTCGCCGGAGGTCGAAGCGACCTACACCGAGGCGCTCGAGCTCTGTCGCCTGCTCGGTGATACGCCGCGGCACTTTCCGGCATTGATGGGGCTGCGTACCTTCTACCATGTGCGCGGGGATCTGCAAACCGCGCATGAGCTGGGTGAACAGCTGCTGGTCCTGGCCGAAAAAGCGCAGGATCCGGAATTGCTGCTTGAAGCGCACCGGGTGCTGGGCGGCGGTCTGTTCAAGCTGGGCCGACTAGATGAGTCGCGCCGTCATCTGCAACAGGCGCTGGAGTTCTACGATCCGCAGCGCTATCGCTCCCATGTCTTCCTCTACGGCATGGACCCCGGCGTATTCGCGTCGTCGTTCCTGGCATGGGTGCTCTGGCACCAGGGGTATCCGGATCAGGCGCTGGAGCGCAGTCGGCAGGCGCTGGCGCTGGCGGACCGGGTGGCGATTCCACACGTTTCTGCCTATGCCCTGATATTCGCGGCCGAAATACACCTCAACCGGCAGGAGGTGTCGCGGACGCAGCAGCGCGCCGAGGCGGCTGTGGCGCTGGCCGTCGATGAGGGGTTCCCGCTGCTGTCGACCTGGGGCAATATTCTGCAGGGCTGGGCCGAGGTTGGGCATGGACGGCCGCAGGCCGGCATCGACGCGATCAGGGCGGGTCTTGAAGCCTATCGTTCCACCGGGGCCGAGGTCTGGGTCACGCACTTTCTCGCACTGTTGGCAGAGGCCTGCGAACCGGCGGGCAGGGTAGAGGAGGGGCTCGATGTCCTGCAACAGGCCTTTGCGGTGATAGAAAAGAACCAGGAGCACATCTACGAAGCGGAACTGCACCGTATCCAGGGTCTGTTGCTGCAGCGCCAGGGCGCTGCCGGCGCGGAAGCGGGGGCCGGTGCCGCCTTTGAGAAGTCGATCGCGGTGGCACAGCGCCAGGGCGCGCGCTCGCTGGAGCTGCGGGCCGTGCTGAGCCTGGCCCGGCTGTGGCGGTCTCAGGGCCGCGTCGACGAGGCTCGCCGGCGGCTCGAGCGGATCTGCGGCGGTTTCGGCGAAGGCGGCGATACCTCCGATCTGGTCGCCGCCCGGGCGCTGCTCGATGAGCTGGACGGATAAGGGGCGCTTGCGGGTGCGGAGCGGGCGCACCGTCTGGGGCGCTGCTGATGAGTCGTTCCGCTTATCGGGTTACTCGACCAGGGTATCCTTGCGGTAACGGAACGGATGAGCAGGGTAGATTCCCATGATGCGCACGTTCTTGGCGAAGAAGTTCAGCTCCTGCAGTGCGTACTGCATCGAGCGCTGCTCCGGATGGCCCTCGACGTCGAGGTGGAAGCTGGTGGCCTGCATGGTATCGGAGGCCATGTAGCTTTCCAGCTTGACCGCGTTGACGCCGTTGGTGGCGAAGCCGCCGAGCGCCTTGTACAGCGCCGCGGGCATGTTGCGCACCTCGAACATCACCGAGGTCATGAAGGTGATCGCCGGGTCGAACGCGGGCTCGTGGCTGTCCTTCGACAGGATCAAAAAGCGGGTGGTGTTGCCGCTCTTGTCCTGGAAGTTGTCACGCAGGATATCGAGCCCATAGAGTTCGGCCGCGAGGCTCGAGGCGATGGCGGCATGGGCCTTGTCGGGATTCTGTGCCAGCTCCGCGGCGGAGCCGGCGGTATCGAGGCTGGCGATCGGTTCGATGCCGAGTTCCTTGATATGGCCGTCGCACTGCGCCAGCGCCTGCGGATGGGAAGCGACGAAGCGGAGATCCTCGAGCTTGCTGCCGGGCACCCCGAGCAGGCAGTGGTTTACCGGCTCGAAGTGCTCGCCGACGATATGCAGCTCGGTTTTCGGCATCAGCCGGTAGATCTCCTCGACACGCCCGGCGGTGGAGTTTTCCAGCGGAATCATCGCCAGGCAGGCGTCGCCGCGCTCGACCATGAACATCGCCTCGCTAAAAGTCTCGCACGGAAAGGCCTCCATTTCCGGATGAACCCGGACGCAGGACAGATGCGAGTAAGCACCCTTGTGACCCTGAAATGCGATGATCTTGTTGCTCATGATGGCGATGTCCGACCTTGAGTATCTGTTTGATGAATAAGGGCAATTATTATGGCACAGCTGCCGGCGGCGGCGATACCGATAACCCGGTCCGCGGCAGCCGGGGCGGGCCCGCAGCGGTGGACAATTCGTCAGTCTCTGGTAAGGTCCGGCTTCCGATTTTCCGAAGAAACCGCCATGACCCCGGAACGCAAGGCCCGCTTGCTGGCGACGCTGAACCGACGCCAGCCCGATCTGACACTGATCGCCGAACAGGTGCACAAGTCCCGCAACATCGCCGCGCTGGTGCGTAACTGCGATGCGGTCGGGATTGCGCGCATGCATGTGGTGGCGCCAAAGGAGGGGTACCGGGACTACAGCGGCACGGCGCTCGGTTGCGACCGCTGGGTCAGGCGCTGCGTGCATGCGGATATCGATGCCGCCGTCGCGGCCGTGCAGGCGCAGGGCATGAAGGTGTACGCCGCACACTTCTCCGACCGTGCCCGGGACTATCGGGAGGTCGATTACCGTGCACCCTGCGCGGTGCTGATGGGGGCCGAGAAGGAGGGCCTCAGCCCGCGTGCCGCGGAGCTGGCGGACGAGCACATCATCATTCCGATGATGGGCATGGTCAGCTCGTTCAATGTCTCCACCGCCGCCGGCATCATCCTGGTCGAGGCGCAGCACCAGCGCTTGCAGGCCGGCCTTTATGAGCAGCCGCGGCTGTCGCAGGAAGAAATTACCCGCACCCTGTTCGAGTGGGGGCAGCGCGATGTTGCACGCTTCTGTCGCGAACGGGGGCTGGCGTATCCGCCATTAACCGCGGATGGAGAGATCATCGATGCGCCCGGCTGGTATGCAGCCGTACGTGACGGCGCCGCGCCGTCACGGGTCTGGGAGGATGAACTGCTCTGACCCGGGGCGAATGCCGGATATCCGCGCATCCATGTTGTCCGAAGGCCTTCACTCTTATCTGGTGCTTGTGACAGCCGGGGTTAAGGGAATACCGGCTAATCTTTGCAGCGTCATACGGATCGGCGATAATCGCGCGGTTCGGGCCGCCATTGCCGGCGGGAAATCTAGCCAGTCGAGTTATCCATGAGCCAAGTCATCTACTCCCTGCAGGATCGTTTCGAGCGGCTGCGCGCCAACAAGGCGTTCGAAGCCGTGGTCATCGCTATCATCGTATTTTCGGCGCTGCTGATCGGTGCCAAGACCTACCAGGAAACCAGCCGTTTTGAACAGGCGCTGCTCATCGCCGATATGGGCGTCACGGCGTTTTTCCTGGTCGAAATATTGATTCGCATGGCTGGAGAACGGCGCTTTTTCGATTTTTTCAAGAAGGGCTGGAACGTCTTCGACTTCGTGATCGTCGTCGCCAGTCTGGTGCCGTTGCAGGACGGCGAAATGGTGCTGCTGGCGCGTCTGCTGCGGATTTTCCGTGTGCTGCGACTGGTATCGATGATTCCGGAGCTGAGAATGCTGGTGACGGCGCTGTTCAAGGCGATCCCGCGGATGGGTTACGTAGCGCTGCTGATGTTCATCATCTTCTACATTTACGGCGCTGTCGGCAGCTTCCTGTTCCACGGTGTCGACGAGAAGCTGTGGGGCAATATCGCCGTCTCGATGCTGACGCTGTTCCAGGTTGCGACTTTCGAGAGCTGGGCGACGGCGGTGCTGTACCCGGCGATGGAACAGTTCCCCTATGCCTGGATTTACTTCATCAGCTTCATTTTCCTCAACGCCTTCGTGTTCCTGAACATGATGATCGGCATCGTGCTCGACGTGATGCAGAAGGAAAGCGTTCAGATGTCCCTCGAGAGTGGCGAGGGTGAGGCCGCCGAGCTGCACGGTCTGCGTGACGATGTACGCGAACTGCGTGCCCAGCTAGACCGGATGGAATCACTGCTCGAGCAACGGCGATAAGAGTCGGAGCCTCACAGGCGGCGTTTCGCTCAGGGCCTGCTGCGATGCGCCAGCCTTGGCGCGGTAGTTCGGTGGGCACCCTGAGCATAGCGACGCGTGCTGAATCATGTCGTTGTAATCGCCCCCGAAATCTGAAATCAGTAAGCGCATCATGCTCGATACCGTCTCACTGCAACGGTTGCTCGTGCTGATGCTCAGTTCCAACACCGACCCCCTGTGCCCGCCAGGGCCAATCGATCTGTAATGCGATCGATATGATGGGTTCCCTGGCAACCGCTCCTGCGCTGTCAGGATTTCCGACATCCCTGTCGGTCACGCGATGCCCAAACAAAGCGGTAATCGTTAAAGACTGTACCATTGCATCGCTTCACCCATCCTCCTATGTGGTCGCCGTTGTCAACCTCTGGCGATGTTCTTTTGGCTTTTGCTATTTCATTCGCGTCTTCGTGTGGTTGGTGAAGTATTGGCTTTGGGCTGAGTGTCCTCGAATGCACATTCGGGACCACCTC
>JABXIM010000066.1 GCA_013373085.1 Oceanospirillaceae bacterium
CGTGCTTGATGATACCGCCGATGTAGTACAGGGCTTCATCGCTCAGACCGCCGTATCCGTCGCCGGCGAAGATGTTGACGCCGTCCTTGGACATGGACAGGTGCACGTGCATACCGGAACCGTTGTCGCCAACCAGCGGCTTGGGCATGAAGGTTGCAGTCTTGCCGTAGCTGTGGGCAACGTTGTGCACGCAGTACTTCAGGATCTGGACTTCGTCCGCCTTGTTTACCAGAGTGTTGCCGCGCACGCCGATTTCACACTGACCGGCGGTGGCCACTTCGTGGTGGTGAACCTCGATGGTCAGGCCCATGGCTTCCATGGCGTCGCACATGGCGGCGCGCAGGTCGTGCAGGGAATCGATCGGCGGAACCGGGAAGTAGCCGCCCTTGACGCGCGGACGGTGACCGATGTTGCGGCCTTCGAACTGCTTGTTGGACGACCAGGCAGCTTCTTCGGAGCCGATGCTGTAGCCGCAACCGCCGATGTCGGCGTGCCATTCAACGGAGTCGAATACGAAGAATTCCGGCTCCGGGCCCAGCATGGCGCTGTCGGCGATACCGGTGGACTTCAGGTACTCTTCGGCGCGCTTGGCGACGGAACGCGGATCACGGTCGTAACCCTGGCCGGTGGACGGCTCAACGATGTCGCAGCGAACGATAACGGTGGCGTCTTCGGCGAACGGATCCAGCACGGACGCGCTGTCGTCCGGCATCAGGATCATGTCGGATTCGTTGATGCCCTTCCAGCCGGCGATGGAGGAACCATCGAACATCTTGCCTTCTTCGAAGAAGTCGTCACCCATATCGGAAACGGGGATGGTGACGTGCTGCTCTTTACCCTTGGTATCGGTAAAGCGCATGTCGATCCAGCGCGCTTCGCTTTCTTTGATCAGATTCAGAGTTTTCTCTGACATTTGCCTTTCTCCACTCTGTTGAAACTGTCAGACCGGTGGTTCTGCAGTACTTTTAAAACGACGTAAATCTCTATGGCCGTACCTAGAAGCAATCCCCGTGCCAGGACGTAAAAATACCTAACTGCCTGATTTCAGGACATCACGAGCGTACAGAGAGCCACTCCTGCGCACCACCACAGAGCAGCAAGCAAACACTTGCACCATTAAGGTGCACACATTGACGATGTGCCGCCGATGTGCCGCTATGCCTGCGCCGCTCGCTCCATCATACTGCAACGCTTCCGAGACTGTCTGCCACAAAAAAGGGCTACCGGTCTTTAATTTCGTGCATGGACACAGTCAGGTCGTTCCTGGTCAATCACTGATCGCTTGTCGGGCCAGGGTCCCGTATAATGCCGCCTTTGCGATTTTTCTTAAGGTAGACACTGGTGATCGAGAATCTGAGAAACATAGCCATCATCGCGCACGTTGACCACGGCAAAACCACCCTGGTCGACAAGCTTCTGCAGCAGTCCGGAACCCTGGGCCGCCGCGATGAAGGCGCCGAACGCATCATGGACTCCAACGATCAGGAGCGTGAGCGTGGCATTACCATCCTGGCCAAGAACACGGCCATCGAATGGAACGATTACCGGATCAACATCGTCGACACCCCGGGACACGCCGACTTCGGCGGTGAAGTCGAGCGCGTGCTGTCGATGGTCGACTCGGTGCTGCTGCTGGTCGACGCCGTCGACGGCCCGATGCCCCAGACCCGCTTCGTGACCCAGAAAGCCTTCGCCCAGGGCCTGCGCCCGATCGTCGTCGTCAACAAGGTCGACCGTCCCGGCGCCCGCCCGGACTGGGTCATAGACCAGGTCTTCGACCTGTTCGACAACCTTGGCGCCACCGAGGAGCAGCTCGACTTCCCGATCGTCTACGCTTCCGCTCTGAACGGCATCGCCGGCCGTGAGGCCGATGATCTGGCCGATGACATGACGCCGCTGTTCGAAGCCATCGTCGAACACGTCAACGCGCCGCAGGTCGACCTCGACGGTCCTTTCCAGATGCAGATTTCGGCACTGGACTACAACAGCTACGTCGGTGTCATCGGTGTCGGCCGCGTCAAACGCGGCAAGATCGCCATCAACGGCCAGGTCAAGGTCGTCGACCGCGACGGCAAGGTGCGTAACGGCCGTGTGCTGAAGATCATGGGTTACATGGGCCTCGAGCGCATCGACGTCAACGATGCCCAGGCAGGCGATATCATCTGCATCACCGGCATCGACGAACTGAACATCTCCGATACCCTTTGCGACCCGGCCGCGGTCGAGGCACTGCCACCGCTGAGCGTCGACGAACCGACGGTCTCCATGACCTTCCAGGTCAACGACTCGCCGTTTGCCGGCCAGGACGGCAAGTTCGTCACCAGCCGTAACATCAAGGACCGGCTCGAGCGCGAGCTGATCCACAACGTTGCGCTGCGCGTCGAGCAGGGCGAAACCCCGGAGAAGTTCAAGGTCTCCGGCCGTGGTGAACTGCACCTGTCGGTCCTGATCGAGACGATGCGCCGCGAAGGCTTCGAGCTGGGCGTCTCCCGTCCCGAAGTTATCCAGAAGGAGATCGACGGCCAGATCCAGGAGCCGTTCGAAATGGTGATGCTCGATGTCGAAGAGCAGCACCAGGGCTCGGTCATCGAAGAGCTCGGCAAACGCCGCGGCGACATGACCAACATGGAAGTGGACGGCAAGGGCCGCGTGCGCCTGACCTTCATGATGCCGTCCCGCGGCCTGATCGGTTTCCGCTCGCTGTTCCTGACCATGACCTCCGGCACCGGTATCCTGACCTCGATCTTCGATCACTACGGTCCGGTCAAGGAAGGCGAAGTCGTATCCCGCAACAACGGCGTACTGGTCTCGATGGTCACCGGCAAGGCGCTGGGCTACGCCCTATGGAACCTGCAGGAACGCGGCCGCCTCTGCATCGACCCCAACATAGATGTCTACGAAGGCATGATCCTCGGCATCCATAGCCGCAGCAACGACCTGGCGGTCAACCCGACCAAGGGCAAGCAGCTCACCAACGTCCGCGCTTCCGGCACCGACGAGAACATCCAGCTGACCCCTCCGGTCCGCTTCACCCTGGAACAGGCGCTGGACTTCATCGAGGACGACGAGCTGGTCGAAGTGACGCCGCATCACATCCGCATCCGCAAGAAGCTGCTCAAGGAGCACGAGCGCAAGCGCGCGAAGAAATAAGTCGCAGCTATCCTGTCCCCTGCCCTGTTCATCCGGGCAGGCTCAGGTCCGGAGTTTCCCTGATTAAAAGCCGGAGTGTCGAAAGACACTCCGGCTTTTTTTGGCCTACGCCTGGAGCAGCGGTCTGGCAGCCTGGTCGCCTATGCTGATACAGAGTTCATCGTGGCGCCTTGATCCGGCCCCGCGAAACATGCGTATCTAGCCCAACGCTCGCCGGACCCGTCCGCAACGAGCAGAACCGGAGCCTTTCATGTATTGGATGATCGGCCTGCTTTCCGCGCTTGGCGTACTGGCACTGTTCAGCCAGCAAATCGCCAGTCGCACCGAACAGCAGTTTGCGCCGACCGGCGCCTTCGTCGAGGTCGACGGTTTGCGCATGCATTACCGCGAGGCCGGCACCGGCCAGGTGGTTGTGCTCATTCATGGCGCCAGCACCAGTCTCCTCGACTTCAGTGCCAGCATTTTCACCCCTCTCAGCCGCAACCACCGCGTGATCGCCATCGACCGACCGGGCCATGGATACAGCGACAGACCCGCCGGCCCTTGGCCCGACCCGGCCCGCCAGGCCGAGCTGATACGCCGGGTACTCGAAAAGCTGGATGCCAAAGACCCGATTCTGGTTGGCCACTCCTGGAGCGGATCGGTCGTGCTGGCCTATCTGCTGGTCTACCCCGGCGAAGCCCCGGCCGGCGTGTTGCTGGCCGGAGCCACCCACCCCTGGACCGGTGGTGTGGCCTGGTACAACGCGCTTGCTGGCATCCCGGTCCTCGGTGAGCTGTTCGCCCATACACTGGTCTATCCGGCGGGTATGCTGGCGCTGAACAGGGCCGTGGCCGAGGTATTCGCGCCCAACAGAGTACCTGATGACTACACAGCGGCCACCGCTGTCAGGCTCTCCCTGCGTCCAAACAGCTTTCGCGCCAACGCCGAGGATATTCGAGGGCTCAGCGACTTTCTCGCCCTTCAGAGTCAGCGCTACGGCGAAATCGAGCAGCCGTTACTGCTGCTGACCGGCAGCGAAGACACCATCGTTCCGGCCTGGAATCACAGCGACCGGTTGTTTGCTCAAGCGCCGAATGCCGAACGACTCGAGCTGGAGGGCACCGGACATGCGCTGCATCATACGCATCCGGACAGGGTTGTGGCGCTGATCGAGGCATTTGCGGCTCGGGCACAGAACGGCAATCGCCCAGTCGATACGTCAGCGGACGTATCGAACGTCAACTAAGCAGCCACGCCTCTTGGCAGCAGCTATCCGGCCCGCACATCCACAGGTAACGACATAAACAAGCCGAAAAATTGTCGCCAGCAGCGTATTCCATCCCGGAACCCCGATCGCAATTACAGGGCCCGGATTTTGCTTGTATTCAACAGTCGCCGCCGAAATCCGCCGGTGCCGCCCCGTAACGCGACCGGACCCCTAACATGCAGCAAAAGCTTCTCCATCGTATCAGCCCGATTCTGCTGGCCATCAGTGCTTACGCCGTCAGTCTCAACCTGTTCTTCGTGCTGCTGCCGATCCGCATGAGCGAACAGGGCATCAGCACGACGCATATCGGCCTGGCGATGAGCATGTACCCCGCCGGCGCGATTCTGGCGGGACTGTTTGGCTCGCGGGCCGTGCACCGGGTTGGGCATATCCGTGCCTTCGCCAGCATGGCCGCGACCCTGGCGGTCATCGCCGTCGGCCACAGTTACGTCGATAGCGTCTGGCTCACCGGACTGCTGCGGATGCTCGCCGGTTTCTGTTTCGTCACCGGCTTCATCACCCTGGAAAGCTGGCTCAACGTACTCAGCGACAGCAGCAATCGTGGCCAGATATTCAGTATCTACCAGATCTGCATCGCCCTCGGTTTCGGCAGCGCCCCCTTCCTGCTCAACCTCTCGGTCGACAGCGATCCCCGGCTGTTCGGGCTGATCAGCCTGTTCCTGTCGCTGTCGCTGATTATCATGGCGATGAGCCGGATACCGGTGCCTGAAGTGACCGAGCGGGCCCGGCCGATGTCGCCGAAACGGCTCTGGCACTACTCCCCTTCCGGCACCCTTTCGTCCTTCTGCGCCGGACTGATCAGCGCCGCCAGCGTGTCGCTGATCTCTCTGTACGCTTACGAGCGCGGTTTCAGCGGCATCTGGCTGGCGCTGATTCTCGGCTCATACCAGCTTGGCGGGCTACTGACCCAGTACCCCACCGGCTGGCTCGCGGACCGTTTCGACAAGCGCACCGTCGCCGCCGGCCTGATGGTGCTCGGTGTCGCCAGCAACCTGCTGATCGTGCTCGACTACTTTCACGCCCTCCCGGTGCCGCTGCTGGTGGCCCTGTTCCTGGTGTCCGGCGGCTCGGGCGTCGCCCTGTTCCCGCTGGCCGTGACCCAGGTCTTCGACCATATCGATATAAAGGAAGCGATGCCGGCCACCAGCACGCTGCAGATCCTGCTCGGTCTCGGCGGCGTGCTGGGCCCGGTGATCGCCGGTTTCCTGATGAGCCGGTTCGAGATCATCTGGCTCTACTACTACCTGATCGCGGTGCATGCCGCGGTCGTCATCTTCCTGCTGATTCGCAGGCTGTTCATCCGCACCGAGCGTCTGGCCGCCAGCGGCCCGTACCAGGTGACTACCCAGCAGAGCTCGCTAGGCGCCTCCCAGCTCGACCCCCGCATGGACTACAGCCTGGCCGAAATCAACGATCCGGCTCTGAAGCTGCTGCTGGTCGCCCTGCGCCAGCACCCCGACGATCCGGCCGAACTGATCCGCACCGCGCTCGACAGCGCCGCGCTGGCGCCGACCGACGTCGCCACCCAAATGGTGCTGACGCTGCCGAAACAGTCCGGCACGTTGATGAAACTGCTGGTTGAGCTGTACCCGGAACAGCGTCTCGAAATCACCCGCTCCCTGCACGAGCTGTTCGCGCTGCACAAGGCTCGCATCAACAACCTGATCGAAGAAGGCCTGCTCGCCGGCGCCAGTGAAAGCGAAGCCCGGGCGATACGGGATCTGATCAGGGCAAGCTAGGGAACCTATGAATAAGTCCTAATGTGGCTCTGGCTTTCAGCGCGAGCCGGAATCGCGGCGCAGTTTCGAAGGCATGCCGGGGCCTGTCGAGAAGGTGCAACAAAGAGTCTGGTTCGCGCTGAAAGCCCCGTAGGGCGGGCCCTGAAGCATACGTTTGCGTTGTTGCAGCGTTTGGCAAGGACTAAGGCCAAAGTGCCCTTCAGGGTATTGCCTGCACTCTGCGTCGGAATGCCGCACCACTGCAACCGCACGCTTCAGGATCCGCAGAGCTCAACTGGGACTTGTTCATAGGTTCCCTACTATCCTTTATCCGTTGCCCTCTGGACAAAGGATCTGACAATGCCGCGGTTTCGAGTTGGGTGTTAGCCGGCGCAGGTCTCGTTGCCGCTCACGATGGCCGGTTGCGAGCAGGAGGCGGCCCTGCTGGTACCGGTGTTCTATTTCGTGCTCCAGACGCTGCGGGACAAGGTCAAGCGCAAGGCGGTCCAGCAAAGCTGAGCCCGGAGTCGGGACGTGCGACCGACACGGCCGCGCCCTATACTCAGGTTTTTACCTCAGTTCGAAACTCCAAGGACGTCGTCATGCGTACGCTGTATCCGGACCTGCCTCCCCGTCGCGAATACCGGCTTCAGGTCGATGACATTCACACTCTTTATGTCGAGGAGAGCGGCAACCCCAACGGCATTCCGGTGCTCTTCGTCCACGGCGGCCCCGGTGGCGGTTGCAGCGCCGCGCACCGCGGCTTCTTCGACCCGAACAAATACCGCATCATCCTCTTCGACCAGCGCGGTTGCGGGCGCTCGACGCCGCACGCCTCACTGGCGGCCAACACCACCTGGCACCTGGTCGCCGACATGGAACGGATTCGCATTCATCTGGGCATCGACCACTGGCTGCTGTTCGGCGGCTCCTGGGGCTCGACCCTGAGTCTGGTCTACGCCCAGACTCATCCGGACCGGGTCAGCGGCCTGATCCTGCGCGGCATCTTCCTCTGTCGCGACCAGGACCTGCACTGGTTCTACCAACGTGGCGCCAGCGCCCTCTTCCCCGACTACTGGCAGGATTTTCTGCAGCCGATTCCCGAGGCTGAGCGCGACGACCTGCTCGCCGCCTATCACCGCCGGCTGACGTCGGACAACGAGATCGCCCGGATGAGCGCAGCCAAGGCCTGGTCGATCTGGGAAGGTCGCTGTTCGACGCTGGACCCCAACCATCAAGTGGTCGACCACTTCGGCGATCCCCACGTGGCGCTGGCGATGGCGCGCATCGAGACCCATTACTTCGTCAACAAGGCCTTTCTCGAACCCGACCAGATACTGCGCGACGCCCACCTGATCCGCGGCATCCCGACGATGATCGTCCAGGGCCGCTACGATGTCATCTGTCCGGTCGAGCAGGCCCATGCGCTGCATCAGTCCCTGCCCCAGTCGGAGCTGCATATCGTGCGCGATGCCGGCCACTCCGGCTTCGAGCCCGGCATCATCAGCAACCTGGTCGAAGCCACTGACCATTTCGCCCGCAGCCGGGCGTAATCTTTCGCCTCTGTGGGAGCGGCGCCCCGCTGCGAACAGGCTCACCACCCGAGACATTCGCAGCGAGGCGCCGCTCCCACCCACCGTTCGACTTGATCGGATGATTTGAGCGGCAGTACCATCCGGGCTTTTTGGGGAACCGAATCAATGAAAGCACTGATACAACGCGTGCGTGAGGCCCGGGTCGAGGTCGACGGTGAAACCACCGGCGAAATCGGTGCCGGTATCCTGCTGTTGCTCGGCGTCGAGAGGGGCGACGACGAAGCCGACGCCGACAAGCTGCTGAAAAAGGTGCTGGGATACCGCATCTTCGCCGACGCCGACGACAAGATGAACCTCAACCTGCAGCAGGCCGGGGGTGGCTTGCTGGTCGTATCGCAGTTCACCCTCGTCGCCGACACGCGCAAGGGGCTGCGCCCGAGCTTCTCGTCCGGCGCCAGTCCCGAACAGGGCGAACGGCTATACGAATACTTCGTCGCCCGTGCCCGCGAACTGCACCACCCGGTCGCCACCGGCCGCTTCGGCGCCAATATGCAGGTATCGCTGACCAATGACGGGCCGGTGACTTTCCTGCTGGAGTCATAAAGGTAGGATGGCGCGAGCCGCCATCGCAACGTTGTTGCAGAACTACAGGCTATTTGTGGCGGCCCAATCAACGGGGTGGCCGTTACAGCGGCTACGGATGCATAGCGGCCATATCCTACCCGGCCGTCAGGCCACCGAGACCGTTTTCCTTGATGTAGAGCACGCAGCCATCGCGGCTCGCGGGCCTGTGGCTGGCGCCGGCCGGCAGTCGCAGCCAGTCGTAACGACCGTACTCGGCCTGTTCGTCGTTGAAGCTTCCCTCCAGCACCAAAACCTCGACACCACCCGGATAGGCGCGTGGTTCCGGCAGGGTACCGGGCGCCCAGCGCTCCAGCCGCATGGTTTCCGGGTAGCCATCGTCGCGGTACAGCCACTTGAGCTCGACACCGGGCAGGGTTCCGGTCTGCCAATCCATGGCACCGGTATCCAGTGCCCACTGACGCCGACTGCCCGGATATTGGCGCAGCTTGACGAACAACAGACAGCCAGGCTCCGAGGACGGAGCATGTTCGAAGCCTTCGGGATTCAGCAGGTAGCTTCCCGCCGGCCAATCGCCACCGGCATCCGAAAACAGTCCCTCCAGTACCAGAATTTCCTCGCCTCCGGGATGGGGGTGGGGCGGGAAAACGGCGCCGGGGGGATAGCGTACCAACGACGTGACTTCGCCGCCCTCGGGCGTACCGACCAGATGCAGGCGCTTGCGCAACACCTCGCCGCCGGGACTGGGTACCCAATCCATCTCGTCACTGCACAGATGCACCCGACGGGACAGATCGCCGTTGACTGCTATCATGGTGAACACCTCCTGGGCTTTTGCAGGGAACCGCGCATGGTCCGCCCCCATGTCAAACTGTTATCCCCGGCCGCGCTGTTGTGGCTGGCATTGTTCGCGCTGGTACTGCTCTGGTCCGCCATTGCCCCGAAGGACCGGCTGACCTGGTGGCTGGAGGTCCTGCCGGCGCTGGCGGCGCTGCTGCTGCTGGCGGTGACGCGAACACGTTTTCCGCTGACGCCGCTCTGCTACGGCCTGATCCTGTTCCATTGTTTCATCCTGATGATCGGCGGTCACTATACCTATGCCGAGGTGCCGTTATTCGACCGACTGTCGGACTGGCTCGACTGGAACCGCAACAACTACGACAAGGTTGGACACTTCGCACAGGGGTTTGTCCCCGCTATCGCAGCCCGGGAAGTGCTGGTGCGGCTGCAGGTCGTCAACGGCAAACTCTGGCGTGATCTCTTCGTGGTCAGCGTCTGCCTGGCGGTCAGCGCCTTTTACGAGCTGATCGAATGGTGGGTCGCACTGCTCAGCGAAACCGCCGCCGACGCCTTCCTCGGCACCCAGGGCTATGTCTGGGACACCCAGTCCGATATGCTGCTGGCGCTGATCGGCGCCATCTGCGCGCTGCTATTCCTGTCCCGGGAGCATGACCGCCAGATCGCACGGCTTGCGGCAGTCCCCCGTAGGGTGGAATGAGTGCAACGAATTCCACCAGCGGATGTATCGGTACGGGGAATCCGCGAGAACGGTGGAATGAGCCGGCGAATTCCACCCTACAGGCCTGCCGTATTCAACGGCTTGCGCATAACTCGCGCATCCCACATGCCAGCATATCGATCGTTTTGCAGATCGATTGGTCTCGGCTGGCAGAGCGGCTGTTGGGTTACGTGCCTTCGGCACTAGACCCAACCTACTGATACGTGCGACCGTTGTGGCGCAGCCAGCCACCGGGATGCCGGCCCCGGGGATCGTGGTGCGTCCAGTGCAGCACACCGCCCTTGGCATTCCACTCGTACTCACCGTAGAACTCGACCCGATCGCCCGGGCGCAGGCCGTCGATCCGCGGCGCCAGGTCGATATTGTGCGCCACCAGCAGGGTCTGACCCGTGCCAAGTTCGAGGATAAATCGCTGGTGTCGGCTACCGTCCAGGTCATCCGGCAACACCTTCAGGACCCGACCTTCGCCCTGCACCTGCAGATCGCTGCGCCGGGCACTGAAGGCCTCGGCCAGAATCGCATCGGCTTCGCTCTGCGCCACCAGAGGGGGCGCCTGCAGCGGGGCCTGTTGCAGGAAACCGACAAACCCCAGCACAAGCAGGGCCGCGAGCAGCAGTTTTTTCATGATGCCTCCGTAATCAGCGCGAATGCGACGCCGCCTTGGCCTCGCCCGCCACCGCACTGGCAAACCCGGTGATGAAGCCGTACTTTAGGGGCTGTTGACGTTTGAGGATATGTCCTGCCACAAACGTCAACAGCCCCTGGACCTTTACCCGAAGCTGATACCAGTACCATGAGCCGAGCCTTCGTCAAAGAAGACAGCGACCAGCCCGAACGCCTGCCGGACCGGCCGCAAAGTACCCTGCCCAACCTGATGACGCCGGCTGGCCGCGACGCCATGGCCGAACGGCTGGCGGAGCTGGAACAGGAACGGACGGCGCTGAAGGCTTCCACCGACCTGGCCGAAAGCTCGCGGCTGCCGGTACTGGAACGGGACATCCGCTACTACCGCGCGCGCCTGCAGAGTGCGCAGGTCATGCCGGCGGTCGAGTCGCCACAAAGCGTGGTGTTTGGCTGCGAGGTCCATTTCATCGACGAGCAGGACCGGCAATATCGCTACCGGATCGTCGGCGAAGACGAGGCCGAGATCGCCGCGGGAAAGATTAGCTGGACGTCGCCGCTGGCCAAGGCACTGCTCGGCAAACAGGTCGGCGACGAGGCCACCTGGACGCGCCCGGCCGGCAATCTCGACATCGAGATTACCGCTATCGAGCGCTGAGTCCTGCCCGGTCACCCTCTATCATGGCGTGCCAGAAGGCTTGTGCCAGTTCGCTGAGGGGCTGGTCCCGCAGCCGTATCATGTAGATCGGCACCCGGCTGCGGGAACTGAAGTTCTCGATCTCCAGCGCCAGCAACCGGCCGTCCGCCAGTTCAGCTTCGACCATGTGCTCCGGAATCCGCGCCCAGCCCAGGCCCGCCACCAGCAGTGCCTTTTTCACCTGATAGTCACCGACGTACCAGCGTTCGCTACCGGCGATCACGTTGATATGGTCGAAAGGTGCCCGGGAACCCGAATCGCTGATCAACACATGGGGACGGTTGCGCAGTTCCGACTGCGGGATAACCCGTTCGCCGGCCGCTTCCAGGAATCCCGGCGCCGCTACCGTGACCATACCAATGGCGCCGATTTCGACGAACTCGAAACGGTCGTCAAGCCCGACATGGGGACCCAGGGCCAGATCGACCTTTTCGGTTACCAGCGGTTCCAGTACACCCGATAGATGCTGGGTACTGATGTTCAGACGCATCCGCGGGTGACGGCCGCAGAAACGCTGCACCGTATCGAGCCACAGAGGCCCGGCGCACATGGCACTCAGCGACAACCCCAACGTCGGTGCCTCCCCCCGCGCCAGCCTGTGCCCCAGAGCCTCGAGCTCCTGCACCTGTCCCAGCACGCGCTTCGCCTGACGGTAGAACGCCCGGCCTTCGACGGTCAGCACAGGCCTGTACCCCTCGCGGCTGAACAGCCGGAAACCGAACGCATCCTCCAGGCTGCGCACCGCAGCACTGACCGTCGACTGGGTCTTGAACACCCGTGTCGCAGCCCCCCGGAAGCTTCCCTCCTCCACCACTGCGAGGAAGGCCCTTAACTGCTCAGTGGTCATGGACACTCCCATAATGATCGACATTAACGATCATTATAAGCAAAACATATCGTTATCTTTCGTTTGAATGCAGACTTAGACTTATACGCCAATGGACGATTCGCAGCGTGCAGACAGCATCTCGTCGTCACGTCGTCAACGGGAGAATCCAATTGGATCTGACACTCTGGTGTGTACTGGCGGCCGGGCTGGTCACCGGCTTTTCAAAATTTTCCACAGGCGGCATGGGCATGCTGATACTGCCGCTGGTGATGGTGGCCGTGCCGGGCCCCGAGGCACTCGGCGTCATCATTCCGATGTACCTGGTAACGGACCTGATGGCGATCCTGATGTACCGCAACGAGATCAGCTGGAAAGTGCTGGCCGGCCTGCTGCCGCCCGCCGTCGGCGGCGTATTGCTGGGCGGCTGGCTTTTGTCCGGTCTCGATCCGAGCGCCTTCACGCCGTTGCTCGGCACCCTGATTCTCGCCATGCTGGGATTGGGCCTGTGGCTTGACCGCCGTCCATCGGGCCTGATGCACCATCCGCTGGCCGCCAACCTGACCGGGCTCGGCGCCGGATTCATCAGCATGGTGTCCAATGCTGCCGGCCCGCTGATCAGTCTTTATCTGCTGGAGCAGCGCTTATCCAAGGAGGCGTACGTCAGCACCCGAGCCTGGGGCTTCCTGCTGATCAATGTCGCCAAGGTGCCTATGCTTCTGTCGCTGGGCCTGCTGGATCAACAAATCCTGGCGCTGAGCCTGAAGGGAATGCCTGCGCTCGTCGTTGGCGCGGCCATCGGCTACTGGCTGCTGCGCCGTCTCAACCTGAGCCAGTTCAAGTGGCTGATCCGCCTGATGGCATCGCTCGCCGCGATCAAGCTCTTTGCCTTCAGTTAACCGGCATCCTGCGCCAGCTGCGCGCTAAAGCAGGATCATCGCCACACAGGCCGCGGTCAGTCCACCCATCAACTGATTGAAACTGCGCCAGTGACGCGGCGTTTTCAGCAGCCGCCCCAGCGCAACGCCGAAACCGGTCCAGAGCGCGATCGACGGCAGGTTGATCAGCCCCATCAGCACGATCACCAGCACCGCCGACAGCACAAAGGCGTCCCCCGCCAACGTGAAGGAGGCGATGCCGGATATCGCCATCACCCAGGCCTTGGGATTCGCGAACTGAAACGCCGCCGCCTGCCAGAAGGTCAAAGGGCGCGCGGCTCCACCATGCGCCTGCTTTTCAGGCGGCGGGGCATTGGCGATTTTCCAGGCCAGCCAGAGCAGGTACAGGCTGCCGACGAGCTTGAGCGCCTGCTGCGTCACCGGCCACTGCTCGAACAGCGTGCCCAGTCCCAGCGCGACCGCGCTCATCAGTCCCATGCAGCCAACCGAAATGCCCAACATGTGCGGCAGCGTGCGCACGAAACCATGATTGGCGCCTGATGCGGTCAGCATCATGTTGTTGGGACCGGGTGTGGCCGACATGCTAAAGGCGAAGAACACGAAGGGACCGGCCACCGCGAGCATTTCTGGCAAATGATTCATGACGACTCCGTTTTGCGGCATCGCACCACAAATTGAAAGGGTACAATTAAATTCAATCGGTATACTTATCGACCAATATCGATACAATTTGCAGTATTGTCCGACCCAATTAACGGTTCAATCAAATATTTGTCGCCGATACAATCCATTGTCACCCTGACAAAACAGAGATAGCGCATGACGATTAACGAGCGTGCCCGCGCCCGCTGCGCCTGGCTGCCGCAACTCGACCGCAGCCGCGGTCCCCTGTACAAGGCGTTGGTCGACCAGCTGGCCGCGGATATCGCCAGCGGCGGGCTCAAGCCCGGCGACCGGCTGCCGCCACAGCGGCTGCTGGCCGACGCGCTGGAAGTGACCGTCGGTACCATCACCCGCGCCTATCGCGAAGCGGAGCGACGCGGCCTGGTCGACGCCCGGGTCGGCAGCGGGACCCGGGTACGGGGCCAGCAGAGCAGCGATCCGGCATTCCACCACCTCTCGCGCGCAACCGGCGACAGCATCGACCTGTCGCTGAGCATTCCGATCGTCACACCGCTGCGCGGACAGCAGCTGGCGGAGCTGATGCAGCGGCTGGCAACCCGGCCCGAAGTGCTGACAACCTCGCTCGAGTACCAGCCGGAGCAGGGCAACGCCGGCATGCGGGAACAGCTATGTGCCTGGCTGGCCAGCCAGGATCTGCCGATGGCGGCGGACGAACTGCTGCTCACCGAAGGCGGTCAGCATGCGGACTTCCTGACGTTGCAGACACTGGTACGACCCGGCGAGGCTGTGGCGTCGGACGCTCTGACCTACCCCGGCATGATTGCTGCGGCGCGACACCTTGGGCTCAAGCACCTGCCGGTGCCGATGGACACCGAGGGCATGCGGCCCGACGCGCTGGAGCGGCTATGCCAGCAACAGCGCATTCGCCTGCTCTACCTGATGCCGGAGCACAACAATCCCACCGGCGCCTGCATGAGCCCGGCCCGTCGCGAAGCCATCGTCGAAATCGCCCGCCGCCATGACCTGCTGCTGCTCGAGGACGGCGTGCAGTTCGTGCCGGCCGACAGCAGGGGGCTACCCTTCTACCGCCTGGCGCCGGAGCGCTCGCTATACATCTTCAGCGTTTCCAAGATCCTTGCCGGCGGCCTGCGCTTCGGTGCGCTGCGGGCCCCCGCCAATCTGATGCCGCAGTTGAGCGCCAGCCTGCGCGCGCAATGCTGGGCGACGCCCGGCCTGCCGGGTCTGGTTGCCTGCGAGTGGCTGGCCTCCGGCATGGCGGACGCTCTTATCGAATGGCACTGGCAGGAAGTTAGCGCCCGCCAGGCCCTGCTACGCGAATATCTGGCCGGCTACGATATTCAGTCTCATCCCTGCAGCTTCCACGCCTGGTTACACCTGCCGGAGCCCTGGCGCGCGGTCGACTTCGTTCGCGGTGCAGCCGGGCGCGGCGTGATCCTGATCGGCGCCGATCCCTTCTGCGTCGGCAGCCAGCCTGCACCGCAGGCCGTCAGAATTTGCCTCACGCCAGCTCCGGACCGGGAATCACTCGCCAGGGCTCTGCGGCAACTGGCTGAACTGCTGGCCGAGGCACCGCCGCTACCGGCAATACCGATCTGAGCCGCGCCGGTTTGCTAGACTCAGGGGAGGTTCTTCCTGTGGATAGCAAAACCCCATGGCCACCCTCGCCTTTACCCGCCACCTCGATCGCTACCTCGACTGCCCGCCGCAGACAGTCGAAGCCGGTACGGTCGCCGATGCCCTGGCGCTGGCGCTGGAGGCCAACCCACGGCTGGCCGGCTACCTGCTCGACGACCAGCGGCGGCTGCGCAGGAACGTTGCTATTTTTGTGGATGGACGCCAGATCCGGGATCGCCGTCACCTAAGCGACGCGCTCGACGCGGACTCGAAAATCTACGTGCTGCAGGCACTGTCCGGAGGCTGAGAGCGGCACTCCCCGGCCCCGCCTGCCACCCAGCAGGACGCACCCGATGAAACTCAAGCTCTATGTTGGCACCCGCAAGGGACTTTTCACCGTCGAACGGACGGCAATGGACGAGTGGAGGATCGAGCATCCACCGGCTTTCCTTGGCGAGCCGGTGACCATGTTCCTGCAGGATCCCCGCAACGGCGACCGCTACGCGGCCCTCAACCTCGGTCATTTCGGCGTCAAACTGTTCCGCGCCGCCTCTGGCGGGGAGGAATGGCGGGAAATCGCCGTGCCGGCCTACCCGGTCGACACCGATGGTGAAGGGCCCTCGCTGTTGCAGATCTGGGAACTGGTGCCCGGCGGTCCGGCTCAGCCCGACAGGCTCTGGGCCGGTACCATTCCCGGAGGGCTGTTCCGCTCCGACGACCGCGGTGACAGCTGGACACTGGTCGAAAGCCTGTGGCAACGCCCTGAACGGGAGTTCTGGTTCGGCGGCGGCTACGAAGCCGCCGGCATCCATTCGATCTGTGTGCACCCTGGCGACAGCGACCGTCTCAGCCTGGCGATTTCCTGCGGCGGTATCTGGGAAAGCGACGACGGCGGCGCTAACTGGCAGCAGACCGGGAAGGGATTGCGCGCGGCCTTCCTGCCGCCGGAACAGGCCTACGAACCGGTCAGCCAGGACCCACACCGCATGGTACGCTGCGCCGCGAAGCCGGAACGCCTCTGGGTTCAACACCATAACGGCATTTTTCGCTCCGACGACGGCGGCCGCACCTTCACCGAAATCGAGGATGTTCAGCCATCGGTGTTCGGCTTCGCGGTCGCGGTCCATCCGCACGATCCCGATATCGCCTGGTTCGTGCCCGGCATCAAGGACCAGTACCGGGTTCCGGTCGACGGCCGGCTGGTCGTGACCCGCACCCGTGACGGCGGCAGCAGTTTCGAAGCCATCTACGAGGGCCTTCCGGACGCTCCGGCCTACGACCTCGTTTACCGCCATGGGCTTGATGTCGATGCCAGTGGCGACGTGCTGGCATTCGGCTCCACGACCGGGGGGCTCTGGGTAAGCGAAGACCAGGGGGACAGCTGGAGGTGCCTGTCCGCCCACCTGCCGCCGATCAACCTGGTACGCTTCACCGGATAGCACATGCTGATCACCGTCGCCCACTTCGACTTTCCCTGGGAGGCACAACTGGCCCGCGCACGGCTCGAGTCCGAGGGGATCGAAGCCTGGGTCGCCGACGAGCACACCGTCGGCATGCAGTGGCTGTACTGCAATGCCCTTGGCGGCGTGCGGGTGCAGGTCGACGCCGAAGACCTGCATCTCGCCCGCACCATCCTAGGCGAAGACCGCAGCGCCGACGTCGAGGCGCAGGCCGGGAGCACCCCGATGATCTGCCCTTGCTGCGGCAGCAGCCGTACCCGATACCGGGCGGTCGGCCGCCGCTTGGCGTTCCTGGTCTTCCTCGGCATCGACTTCCCGCTGTTCCCGGTCCGGCACAGCGTCGAGTGCGATGACTGCGGCGCCCGCAGCCGGTTGTATCGGTAGCCCGTTCGAGCGCCGTACCCAAAGGGTACTTCCCCGGTGCGAATAAACCCGCTACGGTGTCATCATCTTTCGCCGGGAGGCCCGGCTCCCACGACGAGGTTTCGGGGACGCAGGCGGGCTCCTGTAGCAATTCGATCTGCAATACGATCGATATGGCGGGTTTCGCGATGCCCGAACAACGCGGACCTGGTTGCAAGTCGCGGCCAATACATCGCAGCCCCCACCCTCCCCCTTACGCCTTACTCATCACCAATCAGCCATCGAAGCGGTAGCCTACCCCGTGCACCGTGACGATGATCTCGGGATTGCGCGGGTCGCGTTCCACCGCCTTGCGCAGCTTGGATATGTGCTGGTCCAGGGTGCGGCTGCTCGGCACGTAATGCCGCCCCCAGCAGGCGTCGAACAGTTCGTCGCGGCTCAGTACCCGCCCCCGGTTGCGATGCAGCAGCTGCAGAATACTCAGATCGCGCAGACTCAGGTCGATCAGGACACCGTTGCGTTCGGCCCGCAACTGCGCCGGCCAGACACGCAGGTCCGCCATGCTGAAACTGTCCTGTCCGGGCGGAGGTGCCATACGCTCCAGGCAACGTCGGGTAACGGCGCGTATGCGCGCAATCACTTCGCGACTGCCGAAGGGCTTCTTGATGTAGTCGTCGGCTCCCAACTCCAACCCCAGCACCTGGTCGATCTCCTCGGACTTGGCGCTGATGAAGATCACCGGCAGCTGCTGATCCTGTTGACGAATGCGCCGGCACAGGCTGTAGCCGTCGAGCCCGGGCATCATGATATCGAGCAGCGCGAGCTGCGGGCGCTGCTGTTCATAAAGCTGCCAGGCGGTTTCGCCGTCGGCCGCCTCGAGGCAGTCGTAGCCTTCGGCTTCCAGCAGGTCGCGCAGCCCGAGGCGTATGTTGAGGTCGTCTTCGGCGATCAGCACTCTCATGCTTGTATCTCCAGTCTGACAAGGAAACAGGCCCCCCGCTCGCAGGGTTCCAGCGTCAGGTCACCACCGTGCACCCGCGCCAGCTCCCGTGCGAGCCCGAGCCCGATACCGGTGCCGGCGACGCCGTCGGTGAGGCGGTTGCTGCTGCGGTAAAAGGGTTCGAAAATGCGCTGCCGCTCGCCCGCGTCTATGCCCGGCCCCCGGTCTTGCACCTCGACACAGAGGGCGCTTCCGTCGAGCCAGGAACGGAGCTTGAGCAAGCCGCTGTCGGGCGCGTATTTCTCGCAGTTGCCGAGCAGGTTGTTGAGAATCTGCTCCAGCACGCCGGGGTCGTAGCGAAGCGGACGTCCGATGCCGGCGTCGAACGACAGGTCGATGCCGCGCTGCAGCAGCAGCGGCGCGAAGGTTTGCAGAATACGCTCGATCTGTTCGTCCGGGTTCCCGGTTTCCGTCCGGATATGCAACTGCCGACGCTGCACCCGCGCGAAGCTCAGGACATTGTCGATCAGTCGTGACAGCCGCTGGCTCTCGCCGGTCAGGACCTCGAGGTAACGCTGAACGCCACTGTCGACCTCTTCCGTCGCCAGGCGATCCTGCAGCATCTCGGTATAGAGCCTCAGGTTGGTCAGCGGCGTCTTCAGTTCGTGCGAAACCTGGTTGACGAAGTTGACCCGCTGTTGTGCCAGACGCAGCTCGCGGCCATGCTCGCGGTACAGCATGTAGCCGAGGCCGGCGAGGCCCGCGGCGAGCAGCAGCAGCGGCACTACCATGCCAAACCAGTCCAGAGTCTCACCTTGCAGTCCCGGCGCATGGTATTCCAGGTGCCAGCTGCCCAGCGGATGGCTCAATCCCTGGCTGCGCAGCGCCGCGCCGTCGCCACGAAAGGCCCCCCAAACGTACAGCAGGTCGCCGCGCCCGTTCAGCAGCCGGATTTCCGCATTGCCCAGTTGCCCGCTACCCTCGCCGCTGTCCGGCAGACGGTTGATCAGATCCGACAGCAACCGGGCCTCGTTGAGGACGAACCCCAGGGTCCGTCCCTGTGGATCGCGCCACCAGTAGATGTGCATCAGGCCGGCATCGACGTACCAGGCAATCCAGCCCGAAGCACGCGGAGCAGCCGGTTCCGCGGCCGGCGCTCCGGGTAAAGCCGGGGCCTCGAAAGCGCTGCTGCGGTCGGCGGCCAGCTCCTGCGGCGCCCGACGCGACAGCTGTCCGCTGGCCAGATAGTCATTGCCGGCCAGCACTGGCGCAGCAGCGGTTTCGGGGTCCGGGCCGGCAGGCTGAAACAGCTCGGGGGACCGCCACAGGGGCTGCAGGCGATCGACGAGGTGCTGCTCCGCCCGGCTCAGTGGTCCGGCGGGCGGCGGGAAAAGCCGCTCGCCGCTTTCGTCGAGCAGGAACAGCTGCCGCACGTAGGCGGAATCCTTGACGAACTGACGCAGGCGGTCGCTGGGATAGGCCGGGTCAGCCAGGCGATGGAGCTCCGCCGCACGCTGTCGCAGCAGTCGCTCGAGCTGCTGAAAATGTCCCTGCAGCAGCTGGTCTACCGAGACCAGCTGTTGCTCGATCAGTTTCTGCAGCTGCAGCCCCACCAGTTGCTGTTCCTGCTGCTGCAACCGGTAGCCGAGCATGCCCAGCAGCAACACCGGCACCAGTACCAGGAGGGTCAACAGCAGCGGGGCGCGGTATTTCATGCGGTTCCTTCTCGACGCCGGGCGATGCATCCCGGCATCGCGTCATAAACCCGGTCTGCTTCAATAGGTTTGCTGGGTGGCACGCTTGTACTGGCGTTCACGCAGCTCCTTGCGCTTGCGGTTCCATTCCTCTTCGGAGGATAGCTCATCGGCATCCTGCAGGGCCTCCTGCTCCTGCGCCTCGAGCTTGGGCGAACTCAAGGCTTCGGCCTGTGCACCCAGTAATGCGGCGCTTTTCTCCAGGATCTGGCGCGCCCCCTCGACGTCGCCCTGGTCCCGCCGCTCGACCGCTTCGCGGCTGTACTCATTGGCGACCTGTTCCACCGCCGCCTCCAGCGTCGGCTTGTCGATCGCCCGCTCGATCTCTTCCTGCGAGGCGCTGAACGAGGCCAGCACGCGGCCATCGAGACGGGCCGGCTGCTGCGTCGCCAGGTTGGCATAGTCAACCTGCACTGCAGCCAGCTCCAGCGCGCTGCCGGCCGGCTGCGCCGGCACCTCGACCTCGAGCACCAGGTACTTTTCCTGTTCGCTGTGCAGCTGGTTCAACCGGGTGCGCACCCGGTCGCCGATCACCTCGCCATCGCGTCCCAGCAAGCGCAGCGGTTTGACACCGTTGAGGCAGCGGATCTCGATGCTAAGGTCCTGGGCGACCACCGACATCACGTCACCGAACTCGTATTGGAAAATGCGCGCCAGGTCTTCGGCGTTTTCGACGAAGGCATGGTTGCCATCGCTGAAGCCCGCCAGCTGCGTCATCAGATCCTCGTTGTAGCCCAGCCCGAGCCCGATCGTGGTGACACTGATGCCTTCCCGCGCCAGTGACTGGCCCAGCCGGCCGAGCTCAGCCGGCGACTGCGGGCCAACGTTGGCGAGACCATCCGATAGCAGGATGATGCGGTTGACCTGGTTGCGGTCGAGGAATTTGCGCAGTTCCCGCGCGCCCTTGCTGACCCCGGCGAAGAGCGCGGTATTGCCTCCGGCCCGGATGCCGCGGATGGCCCGGTAAATGGGTATGGGATCATGCAGCCGGGTGGCAGGTACCACCACCTCGACGCGGGAATCGTACGTCACGACCGAAACGATATCGCGTTCGTCGAGACGCTCGATCGCCATGATCGCCGCTTCGCGGGCGTTGGCGATCTTCTCGCCACTCATCGATCCGGACTTGTCCAGCACGATGGCCACGTTGGCCGGCGTGCGCTCACCGGATCCGCTGCGTTCGAACCCGTCGAGGCCGATCTTGATGAAAGCCCGCTGCGCTTTTTCCGCATCCATGACCGGCGTGGCGAGGCTGAGGTCCAGCGTCACCTCCTGGGCGCGTGCCGCAAACGGCAGGCACAGCAACAGCAGCATCAACGGCAGCAGCCAGCGGTGCGGGGATTTGTATATGTTCATGACCCTCTCCCTGTGCAGTTAGTGTAAGACGTGCCTGCACTCTAGGGCTCCTTAGCGGGGCTGTGGTCAGCCAAACGTTCGGGTTTTGTAAAAGATTTGTAAAGGCCAGGAAACCTATAACCCGGTTCCCCAGCTGATCACTATTCGACCGCTACCGCCGCTTTATGGTATAAAGCCGCCGCAATTTCACAGGCTCGACTTCAGAGGGCAACACGACCATGGCGATCATTCGCTGGATTCTAGGACGCATCATCCTACTCGTTGATTTTCTTACCACCCCGCGCGGCGTGAAGCGGCCGGCCGAGCAGCAGGCGGTACTCGACAACCAGACCGCCCGACTGGCGCTGTACCAGTACAAGGCCTGCCCTTTCTGCGTCAAGGTACGCCGGACGATGAAGCGCCAGTCGCTGAGCATCGAAACCCGCGACGCCAAGAACGACGCCCACTACCGTCAGGAGCTGATCGAACAGGGCGGCAAGCTGAAAGTCCCCTGCCTGCGCATCGAAAGCGACAACGGCGAAATCCAGTGGATGTACGAGTCCGGCGATATCGTTCGCTACCTCGATTCGGTCGCCGCCTGACATCTGGCTCCAACCACCGCATGACGCTGGTCCTACACCGGCGTCAGCGCATCACTATACTGGCGCCAGCTCAATTCCGAGCTGGCCCTGACTCGACAATAACAACATCGGAACCTGCAGATCAGGTTCGCTGGGGGCGCTACCCGGTTTCCGACGGCGGGCGGCAATCGCTGCTTTGCCAAGTGAAACCAAATTGAACGCTATTGCCGAGAACAAACCGATGTCCGACTACCCTACCCTCGAAGAGATGGGTATCTCTTCGTTCGATGAAATCACCCAATACAGCCTGCGGCGCGAGCGCGACTCCGACGTACTGAAGATCTACTACAAGCGACCGAAGGGCTCGCTGCGTTCGCGCAGCAAGAAATTCACGTTTGCGCATCCGCGCAAGACGATCCCGCTGGCATTCCGCGGCATGGCCGAATACCGGGATCTGAAGGACAGCAGCCCGACGCTGCTCAAGGCGGTGGATGAGCTAAACCGCCTCACCGCACCAGCGCTGGTCCCCTCGAGCCAGGATCTGAAAAGCCAGTTCCTCAAAGAGCTGGACCATCTCGAGAAGGTGATGAACGCCAAAATCGACGAGCTGCGTCGCCAGATCAAAGCGATAAAGTAACGCCCGTGCCCGCGTGGACGCCAACCGGAGGGTTACGCGGCGCCCACGCAAATGGGTCACCGGAACCGGCGCTCGTGATTGCGCCGCTAACCCACCCTACGCAGCATCACCTCGCCCATTTTGCGTCCAAACACCTCCATTGCCGCCTCGGTGTCGTCGCCGCACTCCTCGAATGCCTCGACCATCGCGCGCAGCGTCGGTAGCGTCTTGTCGACCAGCTCGCCGATATAGACTTCGGGGGTCACCCGGGTGTGACGCTCGTAGGCGTCGAACAGCTCCTGGGCTTCGGCATTGAGCGTCAGTTCAATTTTGTGTTTCACCATTCTGGCCAACCTCTTTACTGTGGTATCCGGCAAATACTCAGGCCCATAGTGGCAACAGCCCCACACGCGCCATAGAACCAGTGCCCTGCAGGCGCTGGGGCCAGGGCAACGCTGGTATCATCGCTGCCGGACATCTGGCGCTACCTCGCCGAGAGCCGACTGCCTAACCTGATGCGAACCGAAGGCAGTTCGACGAGAGGCCAAGCGAGATGCCAAGCTATCCGACCCTCAGCGCCATGGGAATCCGGCGTACCGACGACATCACCCGATTCACGCTGCATGAGCTCAACCACAGCGACGAGCTCAAGATCTATTTCTGCCGCACCGACGGCGACAGCCAGCCCCGCAGCATGAAGTTCCGTTTCGAACGCCCGTCCGCCAGCAGCGCAACCGCAGCGCCCGAGTTGCTGCAGGCGCTGGAGGAACTGCGCACGCTGAACCGCAATAGCCAGGCGACGCCAAGCCGGTACCAGCTACTGAACGAACTGAATCAGCTCGAACTGGTGTTCAAGGCCAAGATCGAGGAGTTGCGCAACAACCTGCAGCAGTGGTCCTGAAGCGTGCATGCCCCGCAATACAGAGCTTCAAGCGCCCATGCGCGGTAACCAGCCCGCCTGTTACGGCCCCGAACGGGGCCGTTTTTTTGACCTATGCTGCCACCGGGCCGCGGGGCAACTGCGTCTGCAGCCCGCCCGGGCTCCGGCCGTCTACACTGCAGATAAACGGAGACATATCGTCCCCGACAAATGGCGGTACACGACAATCCAATGAGCCAGCCCGAAGCCAACCGCAAACTCGCGGCCATCCTCAGCGCCGACGTGGTGGGCTATTCACGCCTGATGGGCGAGGACGAGCAGGCAACCGTCGCCACCCTGAAGGTCTACCAGCAAGCGATCAGCCGGGTGATCGAGCGCCACAAGGGCCGCATCGTCGATGCCCCCGGCGACAACATCCTGGCGGAATTCCCCAGCGCCGTCGAAGCGGTTTATTGCGCGGTCGAGATTCAGAAGGTACTGGAGGGACGCAACTTGGAGCTATCCGCCGAGCGACGCATGGAATTCCGCATTGGCGTCAATCTCGGCGATGTCATCGAGGACGAGGACGGCGTCATTTTCGGCGACGGTGTCAACATCGCCGCACGAATGGAGGCGCTGGCTGATCCCGGAGGGATCTGCATTTCCAGTTCCGTCTACGACGCTGTCGAGGGCAAGGTCGATTTCGGCTACGACTTTCTCGGCGAACAGCAGGTCAAGAACATCGTCAAGCCGATCAACGTCTACCGGGTCCGTACCGGGACCCCGTCCCCCCATTCATCACGGCGCCTGGCGTTAAGCGGCTGGCACCTGGCACTGGTTGGACTGGCGGCCGGACTGGCGCTGGGCGCAGCGGCCATCTGGCTGGCGCTGGGACCGCGGGCCCCGGCGACGGAGACAACGGTCGAAACGGAACCGCCGCCTTCAATTGCCCGCCCTTACCTGCTGGTCGGCCAGCTTATCGACCTGAACGGCCTATCGGCCAATGCCGGCCGCGTGTACGGCCAGGCGATCATCGATTCGGTCAACTGGATCAATGCCAACGGCGGCATCAACGGCAAACCGATCGACCTCGACACCGCCGAAACCTCCTATCTGGTGCCCCGGGCGATGGCCGCCTACCGCAAGTGGCAGACCCAGGGGGTGCTGGCGATCCAGGGCTGGGGCACGCCGACCACCGAGGCGCTGACCAAGTTCGTCGGCGAAGACCGGGTACCCTTCTTCTCATCCTCCTATGCCGCTTCGCTGACCGATCCGACCGGCCAGTACAGCGGGCGAGCGACGCCCTACAATTTCTTCTACGGCCCTTCTTACTCCGACGGCTGCCGCGGTCTGGTGCAGTGGGCAAAGAACGACTGGCAGACAAGAGGCGAAACGCGGCCACCGCGTTTCGTCCATGTCGGCGAGAATCACCCCTTTCCCAATGCGCCGAAGAAGGCCTGCGCCGCCTATGCCGAAGAACTTGGCTTCGAGGTGCTGCCATCGATTTCGGTGCCGATGGTGCCCGGCGACTTCCACGCCGAGTGCCAGCGCCTGCAAGAGGCGGCGGCGGACTATGCCTTTCTCGCCAATACCGACGCCTCGGTTTCGGCACTGCTGCGAAGCTGCCGGGACACCCCGCTCAACACCCAGTTCATGTCCAACATCTGGGGCTTCGACGAGAATGTGATGAAAACTGCCGGAGCCGTGGCCGATGGTGTCGTCTGGGTCATGGCCGCGCCGAAATGGGGTGACGAAGTGCCCGGCATGTATACGGTGCAGGAGGTCTCGAAGATGTCGGATCCGGGCGGACGCAAGTACCGGCCGGTACACTACATCCGGGGCGTCTGTTCGATGTTTTACCTGCGTGAGGCAATGGAATGGGCAGACCGGAACGAAGGGCTGTCAGGACCAAACATTCGTACCGGCATGTATCAGCGAACCAACTGGGTACCGGAAGGGCTCGAGGGTGTCTGTTCACCCGCGACCTGGACGCCGGAGGACCACCGCGGCATCAACCGGGTGCTGGTCTATCGCGGCCATGTCAACGGCCCGACCAACGATGCCGATGTGCAGACACTAATCGACAACGGCACCATCGTGCTGGAGCGCATCTTCTCGGTCGATATTCCACGCCGGCCTGAGTGGCTGGGCCTCTGAGTGGAGGATTTTCAGATGTCGTTAACCATCAGCTCCCCCGCCTTCACGGAAGGCGACGAGATCCCCAAGGTCTTTACCTGCGAAGGGCGCGATACTGCGCCGCCGTTGCAGTGGACCGGCGTGCCGGCCGAAGCCAAAAGCCTGGTACTCATCGTCGACGATCCGGATGCCCCCGATCCGGCCGCGCCCAAAATGACCTGGGTACACTGGGTAATCTACAACCTGCCGCCGGACAGCTACGGACTGCCCGAAGGCGCCGACGCCTCCGATTTGCCGCCCGGCACCGGAGAGGGACTCAACGACTGGCAACGCGCCGGCTACGGCGGTCCCTGCCCACCGATCGGCCGTCACCGCTATTTTCACAAACTCTATGCGCTTGATACCCGGCTCGACCAGTTCGGCGACAAGCCGGTCAAGGCAGATGTCGTTGCAGCAATGCAGGGGCATATCCTTGCCGAAGCCCAGCTGATGGGGACCTACCAGAAAGGTTCGTAGTGACAGGCGGCCAAGCGCCGGATATGTGGCGGTACAGGCGGAGGGTGGATGCAGCGATGCACCACCACCGATCTGAACATTTCCGCTTTGTATGGGCATCGCGGAACCCGCAATATCGACCGCATTGCAGATCGATTGGCATCGGCGCGTTACGCCGTTCGGCCAGCCGCACGTACTCTCTTGCATTCCGCACGCAGGGCTCATAGAGGCCGGGCTCGACAGGATGCGGCAGTATTTGATCGATGCCCCGACCGGTCATCAGGTCGCCGCAGAGAAAGAGCCGGGGTTCGCCGCCTTCGCGATCGTCCATGGTGTCACCTCTGAGCGGTAGACAGCCCGATGGCGGCGGCGTTTGGCCGCGCTACAGGAATCCTCGCACGGTCAACATCAACCCACTCAACAGCAACAGCACGAATGCCAGACGCCGCAACGCATTGTTCGACAACGGTGGCGGGAAGCGGCGTGCGGCGATGGCAGCCAGCATCACGGCTGGAGCACCGAGCAGAAACAGGCTCAGCACCCGGCTGTCCAGTGGCTCGCTCCATAGCACCGCACTCAGGCGCAACACCGCGGCCACACTGAACAGACACAACAGCGTCGCCCGAACAGCAAGCATGGAGTCCGGCTGACGGTACATCATGAAGGTCACCGGCGGACCGAAGGTGGAAAAGAGCCCGCCCATAAGCCCGGCGAGCACGCCGCTGATTGCGAAGGCCCCGCCCGAGGAGGGCGCCTCCAGTTGTCTGACCCGGTACATCATCATCAGGCTGCTGCCGATCAGGCACAATCCCAGGGTGCCCTGCAGCAGACCACGCTGGCTCTCGCTGCTGTGATTCAGCAGCCAGAGACCGGCGAAGGTGGCCGGAATGCAGGCAAACAGCACCCAGCACAGCGCGCGTCCGTTGATATGGCGCCATAGCCCGCCCTTGAGGGTGGTTGCGGAGTTGACCAGACTGAGGGCGCTGACGAGCAGCGCCGTGACGTCGATCGGCGCCAGACCAAGCGCAGTCACGCTGGCCATCACGATGAGTCCGAAGGCAAAGCCGGTGGTGGCCTGAATGTAGCTGCCCAGCGCCAGGCAGAGCAGCAACAGCAGCTCAGCGCTGCCCAAGATCGTGCATCACTGTCATTCGGCCACCCATAAACTTTTGATATTGCAGAACTCACGGATTCCGTAGCTGGCCAGTTCGCGGCCCAGCCCCGACGCCTTGGTACCGCCGAACGGCATACGCAGATCGCTGGCCACCGGCGCGTTGACGAAACAGGCCCCGGCATCGATCTGCCGCGCCAGGGCTTCACCCTTTTCGACATCCGAGGTCCAGACGCTGGCACCGAGGCCAAAGCGGGTGGCGTTGGCCAGGCACACGGCATCGGCCTCGTCACGAGCCCGTACAATCGATGCCACAGGTCCGAACAGCTCTTCACTGAATGCGGTGTTACCGGGCTTGATACCGTCCAGCACCGTGGGCTTGTAGAACCAGCCATCGCCATGCTGCGGCTCGCCGCCGATCAGCACCCTGGCGCCTTCACTGATCGACGCCTGAACCTGGGCCTGCAGCTGCAGCCGCAGATCGTCGCGCGCCATCGGCGCCAGCGTGGTGCCAGCATCCAGCGGATTGCCGGTCTGTAACAGGCCGACGCGCTCGACCAACCGCTCGACGAACGCATTGGCGATACCCGGCAGCAGGATAAAACGCTTGGCGGCGATACAGATCTGGCCGGCGTTGCCGAAACGCAGCTTCATCGCCATCTCGACGGCGCGGTCAAGGTCGGCATCGTCCAGCACGATAAAGGGATCGGAGCCACCGAGTTCGAGCACCGCCTTTTTCAGATGCTCGCCCGCCAGGGCGCCAATCCTGCGACCGGTCGCTTCGCTGCCGGTGAAGGCGACGCCGCGCACGCGCTCATCGGCAATCACCTTCGCCGTCTGCTCGACCGAGATCAGCAGGGTGCTGAACAGCCCTTCCGGGGCGCCCGCCCGGTGCAGGATATCCTCGATCAACAGCGCGCAGCGTGAAACGTTCGGGGCATGCTTGAGCAGTGCCACATTGCCGGCCATCAGCGTCGGCGCCAGGAAACGGAATACCTGCCACAGCGGGAAGTTCCACGGCATCACCGCGAGGATGACGCCCAGCGGCTCGAAGATCACGCGCGAATCGCGCGCTTCGGTGGCGATCGGTTCCTCGTTCAGCATTTCGCCGGCATGGTCGGCGTAGTAGTCGCAGCAAAGCGCGCACTTGTCGACCTCGCCGAACGCCTCGGGCAGCAGCTTGCCCATCTCCAGACTGATGGAGCGGGCCAGGCTGTCGCGTTCGGCACGGATGCAGTCCGCGGTCGCTCTAAGCAGCGCCGCGCGCTGCTCCAGTGTGCTGCGTTGCCAGTCCCGACTGACCGCCCGCGCCCTGACCAGGCGATCCTCGAGCTGACTGTCCGCCAGCAGATCGAATACGTCGAGCAGTTCGCCGGTTGCCGGATTACGCGATTCAAACATCATCCTGTCTTCTCCTTTCGATCAGGTTCTCGGGGCGCCGTGATACAACCTGACCACGTGTCTTGCCTCGGCAAAGAACAGCCAGCGTTCCATTAGCAATCCCGCCATACACAGCAGCGCCGCCAGCAGCATGGCCAGGGCCGGCCCCTGCCACAGCAGCAGAAAGGGTAGCAGAAACGCCAGCCCCAGCATCGCGAAGCGCAGCCGCAGCAGCTTGTCGGCGGCGACGTTGTAACCGAACTCGTCGGTCAGGAAGGTGCCGGCGCTGTGTCCGGCATCAAGCAGCCGCACGCTGGCCTGGGTAAAGCCGGTGGCGGTGCGGATGGTGGCGCCTGCGGGCTTTCCGATCCAGAACAGGTAGATCAGCTTGGCGACGGTGCCCAGCAGCACCAACCCAAGCGCCGTGCCCTGCAATGCAGGCGACAGCTTGTCCTGCAGCAGCGCCTGCAGTGCGGTAAGCCAGAGCGCACCGGACATCAGGCCGAGCGCCAGGTAGTTGAGCGGTGTCAGCGGCGTGCACCACTGGCGGATGGTCCTGAGGCTGGCGTAGATCATGCTGGTGCTGAACAGTGTCACCATCGCAAGCCCCGCGGCCAACGCGCCGCAGACGGTGAAGAAACCGTTCAGCTCAGCGCCCTGGCGGAAGATACCGAACAGATACAGCAGCGCCACCGGATAGAACAGCACCGCGAACACCGCTTCACGCGATAGCCAGGAGGTGCGGAAGCGCGCGAAGGCACGCCAGGCGTTCTTCGGGTTGGCCAGATGCAGTGTCGACGACAGCAGCCCGACAGTGATCATCGCCAGCGCCAGGCCTGTGCCTGATAGCAGAAGGGTGCGGTCCTGCAGCGCCGGGAGACCCGCGAGCTGCGCCAGCACCAGCAGGGTGATGAGGCCGTAACCCGCCCCCGAGGTGACGGTAAAGATCAGTACGGAAAAAGCCGGATGCATATCAAAAACTCCTACTTTGTATAACAGGCTGTTGTTCAGCGTTGGCGAGGCCGCCGGGGCAAGGCGAAAATTCGTGAAAATGCGCAGTTTACAGTGCCGTAAATGAGCATTTTGAACGGCATTTCAACGCGGTCCCGGCAACACAGGTAGCTGAACGGCAGCCTGTCAGCGGGCGATCACCTTGTTGACCCATTGCTTCACGGTCTTGCCCAGCGACGGCTTCACCTCGTAGACCTCGACCGCCTTCTTGTTGCGCGGCGGCAGATAGGTGTTGACCGGGTTGTAACCGAGCTCGGGCATCAGTTGCTGGCCACCGCGCTCGCGCACCAGTTTGCTGACCTCGGAATCCGGGTCATCGAAGTCGCCGAATACCCGCGACTTGGTCGGGCAGGTAATGACGCAGGCGGGCTTGCGCTCCTCTTCCGGCAGGCGCTCATCATAGATGCGGTCGACGCAGAGTGTGCACTTCTTCATCGTGCCCTGCTGCGGGTCCAGCTCACGGGCCCCATAGGGGCAGGCCCAGGAGCAGAGGTTGCAGCCCATGCACTTGTCCTGGTCCACCAGCACGATGCCGTCCTCCTTGCGCTTGTACGAGGCGCCGGTCGGGCAGACAGTGACGCAGGCCGCATCCTCGCAGTGCATGCAGGACATCGGCATGTTGACGGTCTTGCTGTTGGGCGTATCGCCGACCTCGTAGGTGCGGATGCGGTTGAGCCAGGCCCCCGACGGGTCGCGGCCGTAGGGATCGCTGTCCGACAGCGGCCCGATGGTGCCCGAGGTATTCCACTGCTTGCAGGCGGTCGCGCAGCCGTGACAGCCAACGCAGGTATCGAGATCGACGACGAGTCCGAGTTTTGCCATTTTGCTCTCCTCCTATTTCTCGCCGCGCGTAAGGATGTCGTGCATCGGCCGCTTGAGGTTGACGTTTCTGTGGGTGGCGTAGCTCAGTGCCTGCGGCGATGCCTTCGCGCCCGGCAATGGCTTGACCTCACGGAAGGTCGGCCAGGTGCCGGTCTCGCCCGCTGCCGCCGGCGTGATCTTGACCCTCAGGTCGTACCAGGCTGCCTGCCCGGTCACCGGGTCCGAATTGGTCACGCGGTCCAGTTCATCGCCCTTGCGTGGTAGCAGCTCCGAGATCAGGTGGTTCATCAGGAAGCCGTCGGTGGCCTCGTTGGCGTCCTTGGACAGCCCCCAGGCGCCCTTCTGCTTGGCGATGGCATTCCAGGTCCAGACGGTCTGCTCGTTGCAACCTTCCATCAACTTCACCTGCACCCGAATGCGCCCATTGTGGGACTCGACCCAGACCCAGGACAGATCCTCGATGCCGGCCTTCTCGGCGGCGACGCGGTTCATGAACAGATAGTTCTGCGACATGATCTGACGCAGCCAGGCGTTCTGGCTGTCCCAGCTGTGGTACATGAACATCGGCCGCTGGTTCACCGCATGGAACGGGTACTCGTCGCGGTCGATGCGCTGCTCCTCCAGCGGCATGTAGTAGAACGGCAGCGGATCGAAGTACTTCTGCAGACGCGCCTTGTGGTGCGCCTCGGTCGGCATCGGACCGTCGTACAGTCCCTGACCGGCGAGGCGGAAGGTCTGCAGTTTCTCCGAGTAGAGCTCGATCACGATCTGGTCGGTGGAACCGACCCAGCCGGCCTCTTTCGCCAGCTCCAGGTAGTCGCGGTTGGCGTGCCGCAGGTAACGCTGATTCGGCGCCAGGTGGAACTCGAAGAAGCCCTCGTTTTCCTCGTAGGCCTCCCACTGCCGCGGGTTCGGCTCGCCACGCAGCGACTTGTCGCCCTCCTTGCCCCTGTAACCGGCGAGAAAGCCGATGCCAGGCTCCTTCTCAAAATTGATGATGAAGTCCTTGTAGCCTTCGTATTTCCGGCTGCCATCCTCGCGGGTGAAAGCCGGGAAGCCGAGACGACCCGCCATCTCGATCATCACCTCCTGCCAGGACAGTACGTCACGATCCGGTTCGATCACCGGAATACGCACCGAGTCGCAGGCGGCGTGGGGCTCGGAAATCGGCCGGTCCAGCATCGAGATGGTGTCGTAGCGCTCCAGGTAGGTGGTGTCGGGCAGCACCAGATCGGAATAGGCCACCATCTCCGAGTGGAAAGCATCGGAGCAGACGATGAAGGGGATCTTGTACTCGCCGTCATCCTCTTTGGCGCAGAGCATCTCCAGCGTCTGGGCGGTGTTCATGCTGGAGTTCCAGGCCATGTTGGCCATGAACAGCATCAGCGTATCGATCCTGTACGGATCGCCGTTGACGGCGTTGCTGATCACCATATGCATCAGGCCGTGGGCTGAGATCGGCGCGTCCCAGCTATAGGCCTTGTCGATGCGCAACGGCTTACCGTCGCCATCGATCACCAGGTCCTCCGGGCAGGTCGGAAAGCCCAGTGGCGGCGATTTCAACGGGGTATTCGGCGCCGACACCTTGGCCGGCTTGATGCCCGGCGGAATGTGCTTCGGAAACGGCGGCTTGGCCAGGTGACCGCCCGGACAGTCGATGGTGCCGAGCAGCACCTGCAGCAGGTGGATGGCGCGGCAGGTCTGGAAGCCGTTGGAGTGGGCCGAGATGCCGCGCATCGCATGCATCGACACCGGACGCCCGATGAACTGGGTCTGTTTGCGCCCGGCCCAGTCGGTCCATTCGACATCGAGGGTGATGCTTTCCTTGAAGGCGACGTGCGCCATCTCCAGCGCCAGCCGCTCGATAGTCTCCGCGGATACGCCACATTCCCGGGCGGCGTTTTCCGGCGCGTACTGGTCGTCGAGGTATTTGTCGACCAGGATGCTCATCGAAGTACGCAGCGGCGTGCCATCGGGCGCCGTAAATTCGCCGAACAGCGCCGGCGCGATATCGGCACGGCTGGCGTCGGCGAAGGTCTCGCTGTTCAGATCCCAAACCTGAATTTCACTGGCCTTCCCTTCAGAGACCGGGCTGCGGTAGAAAAGCCCGTCGCCCTTCTGCCCCGGGGTGTTGACCACCAGCTGCGGCGCATTGGTATAGCGGATCAGGAATTCGTCGTCGATCAGCCGATGCTTGAGCAACACATGCACCATCGACAGCGCCAGCATGGCGTCGGTGCCGGGGCGGATCGCGATCCACTCGTCGGCGATCGCCTGGTAGCCGGTGCGCACCGGGTTGACCGCAACGAACTTGGCGCCGCGCTCCTTGAGCGTTTTCAGTCCCAGCTTGATCGGGTTGGAGCTGTGATCCTCGGCGACGCCCCAGAGCATGAAGTACTTGGTATTCGCCCAGTCCGGATCACCGAACTCCCAGAACGCATGGCCCAGGGTATAGAGACCACCGGCGGCCATGTTGACCGAGCAGAAGCCGCCGTGGGCCGCCCAGTTGAGGGTGCCAAACTGGCTCGCCCACATGCCGGTCAGCGCCTGCATCTGGTCGCGGCCGGTGAAGTAGGCCAGCTTGTTGGGATCGGTGGCGCGGATATGGGCCAGGCGCTGTTCCAGGATATCAAGCGCCCGATCCCAGGAAATCTCCTCGAACTCGCCGGCGCCGCGCTCTGTGCCGGGCTTGCGCAGCAAGGGTGTGCGCAGCTTGGCCGGCGACATCTGCTTCATGATGCCGGAATTTCCCTTGGCGCAGAGCACCCCCTTGTTGATCGGATGATTCGGGTTGCCCTGGATGTAGCGGACCTTGTTGTCCTCCACCGTGACCTTGATGCCGCAACGGCAGGCGCACATGTAGCAGGTGGTGTACTTGGTCTGCTGAGACTCGCGCGGCTCGAACTCCGGCAGCTCCACCGCGAGGGTGTCGATCAGATCCTGTGGCTCCAGATCGCAGGGCAAATCGGTTGTTAGCGTATTCATTCTTATGTCACCAGCCCGTCTGCGGCGCCGCCCTGCCTTAAAGGCCGGCTGGGCGCCTGGTGTTGGGAACGGCGTTGGCCGCCAAAGGGGTGCACTCATCGTAAAAGGCGCCGCGATGGCTCCACAAATGCCAACCGGCAAGGATTGATGGGACCAGAGGCTGGCTACATCGGTCTGCGGCAACTGGTTCCTTACAGATTTTCAGCAGCGCCTTAGACTGGCAAACCGGTCTGCCCTGTGGGCGCGGCTTCAGCCGCTAATAGCCACCGATGATATCCCGTAGGAGCGCCGCCCCGGTGCGAAGGCTTTTTTGACGCGTTGCCAGATTTGTTCGTGGCGAGGGAAGTGCCCTTTGGGTGCGCCACTCCTACGTTCCGGACTTACGGGCTGTCAGGAACCATCTAAACGAGGTACGAGTGATGACCGAGATAACGCTGCCCCTGCAACCGGATACGACGGTGTCCGTCCGCGACTGTTTCGGTATCGACGCCGATCTGCGAGTACCGGCGTTCAGCCAGCGCGACGATCACGTGCCGGAAATCGATCCGGCCTACAGGTTCAACAAGGACGTGACGCTGGCGATTCTGTCGGGCTTCACCCGGGATCGCCGCGTCATGATTCAGGGGCTGCACGGCACCGGCAAATCGACCCATATCGAGCAGGTCGCGGCGCGGCTGAACTGGCCCTGCGTGCGAGTCAACCTCGACGGTCATATCAGCCGGCTGGATCTGGTCGGCAAAGACACCATCAGCCTGCGCGACGGCAAGCAGATCACCGAATTTCAGGAGGGAATCGTGCCCTGGGCGCTGCGCCGCCCGGTGGCGCTGATCTTCGACGAGTTCGATGCCGGGCGCCCCGACGTGATGTTCGTGCTCCAGCGCATCCTCGAACGCGACGGCAAATTCACGCTGCTGGATCAGAACGAGGTGATCCATCCGCACCCGGGTTTCCGGCTGTTCGCCACCGCCAACACCATCGGCCTCGGCAACCTCAATGGCCTGTACCACGGAACCCAGGTGCTGAACCAGGCGCAGATCGATCGCTGGAACATCGTTGCGACGCTGAACTATCTGCCACGGGCTGACGAGGTCGCCATCGTTCAGGCACGGGTGCCGTCACTGGCCGACGCGGCCGGTCGCCGCCAGGTCGATGCGATGGTCGCGGTCGCCGATCTGACTCGCCAGGGGTTCGCCGCCGGCGACCTGTCGACCCTGATGTCGCCGCGTACCGTTATCGCCTGGGCCGAGAACAGCGAAATCTTCGGCGACACCGAACTCGCATTCAGGCTCTCGTTCCTGAACAAATGCGACGACGCCGAGCGCCCGCTGATCGCGGAGTACTATCAACGCTGCTTCGATAGGGAACTCGGCGAATCCTGCCGTCTTCAGGCGGTGAACGGCTGATGACCGGCTTCAACAAGCCGCTCACGGCCTGGCATCCGGAACAGCCGCCACAGCTGAGTAGTCGCCCGCCGGAGCCGGCCGCCGATGCCCCGCGCAGCACACGCCAGCAGCAGCGTGTCGAGGAGCTGTGCGCAGCCCTGATCCGGGCCAGCGCCGCGGTCAGACGGTTGCGTTTTCGCGGCCATCGGCTGGAAGTCGACGGACGCGATTATCCACTGCGCGCGCCGCACCTGCAGACAGATGTCGAGACGGACGATTTCGTCTCGTTTCGCGGTACGGCCGATGGCATAGCGCTGCGACTTCGCCACAATGACGCCCGGCTGCACGCGCAGATGCGTCCCAGGACAGCGATCGCCCGCCTGGTGTTCGAACTGCTGGAACAGCTGCGGGTCGAGTCCCTGGTCGCCGACGACAGTCCCGGCGCCCGACGCAACCTTATCCATCGCTTCCGCGCTTGGAGCGCCCGATTCCACGCCTCGGGTCAGACCGAAAACCATATCGGCCTGATGCTCTATACCCTGTCGCAGATGGCCTGGGCGCTGCTCAGCGGCGAGGCGGTCAGCGAGGAGACCGAGATGCTGATCGAGGCGCCTCGCGTCGAGCTGGGTCGACACTTCGGCGCCCATTTCGGGCTGCTGCGCCGTACCCGCACCGACCAGCGCGAATTTGCCGGCCACGCACGCGCCATCGCCGGCTGTATCCAGGAGCTGATCGACGCGCTCAACGAGCAGATGCAGAAAAATGAAGAACGCGCGGCATCGGAGGCCTTCGAGAACAGTTACCGCCAGTTCAGCCTGCTGCTGGAACAGGATGGCGACGACGAGGGGCCGGGTGGAAACCGCGCACAGGGCGCCACGAGCGACCGCAACGGCAAAGCGGACTCCGGCTACCGGGTATTCAGCGACCGCTACGATCGCGAACTCAGGGCCACGCAACTGGTTCGGCCCGAGCGGCTGCACGCGCTTCGCGAACGCCTCGACGCCCGTATCCGCGCTCAGGGCCTCAATGTGCCCAGGCTGGCGCGCAAGCTCGCGCGCATCCTGTCGGCACCGCGCCGCGACGGCTGGGAGTTCGGGCTGGAAGAGGGCCGCCTTGATGCGCGCCGTCTGCCACGCCTGGTCACGTCACCCGGCTATCGGCAGCTGTTCCGCCAGGAGCGGCTGCAGCCGCACAACGACTGCCTGGTCACCTTCCTGATCGACAACTCCGGTTCGATGAAAGCCCATATCGAGTCGATCGTGATGCTGGTCGATGTTTTCTGCCGCGCGCTCGAACAGGCCGGTGCCAATACCGAGGTGCTTGGCTTCACCACCGGACACTGGAACGGCGGCCGGCCGTTGAAGGCCTGGCTTGGCCGCGGCAAACCCGCCAACCCCGGGCGTCTCAACGAGCTCAACCATATCATCTACAAGGATGCCGACCGGCCCTGGCGGCGGGCGCGACCGGCGCTGGCAGCGCTGCTGAAGCCGGACCTGTTCCGCGAAGGGGTCGACGGCGAAGCACTGCTCTGGGCCCGCGGCCGGATGCTCGCAAGGCGGGAGGCGCGCCGTATCCTGATCGTCATCTCGGACGGCAGTCCGATGGACAGCGCCACGCTGCACGCCAACGACGAGGATATCCTCGACAGCCATCTGCGCGAAGTCGTCGCCGGGATCGAGCACCGGCGCGAGCTGGAGCTTTACGCTCTGGGCGTCGGGCTGGACCTGAGTCCCTGGTATCGCCACAACCTGCAGCTGGATATCGGGCAGCGCCTCGATAACGCCACTTTCGATGAGATTCTGCACCTGCTTGCGAGAGGAAAAGCATAGAAACCCGTCCACCACGGCCATGCCAAGCGCCGGAACATCGACCGCCGTTTCACCCTCGGGACGGTAGCACGCCAGCGCGCAGCCACCGTTGCCATTATCGAAACAATAATCGGAATAATCGGAAAGTGATTGGACTGCTTATGCAAAAAAGTCTCTGAATCGCGACAGAATCACCGAAAATATTCTAAGCCCGCCAGATACTGTTAACCAGACGAAACGACTATATTCGAGATGCGTACCATGGGGTTTACATTCGTTAACCTCCGGTAGGACTCGATTCCCATGATCAAGCCACACCCGCAGCGATGCGGGGTCGGAAAGCCACGGATCTCCCCGAGATGGCCGGGTTGCCCTGAGTTCGAAGTCGAATTGGCCCAACGGCCGCTGTCTGGGGTGCTTCAGGCCCTGCGAGTGCAGATGCCAAAAAGCAAAGGATTGGCTGGCGTCGCATAGAGCTCGTGCCGTTTCTGTAATCGAGTCGCTATACCGCGCACAAAGTCTCCTCCCCATTACAAGTGGGTAGTGCAACCAACCAGCACCGCACGCCTGTAAATGCATTCTTGCGACAGTGTTTTGGTCGTTAAACATTCAGCGGTAGCAGCACTGCATTCGATAAAGCAATGTCTGGAGACAACACAATGGACAGCAAGAAGCTCACGATAGCCATTGGATCGGCACTGACGGTCTTGTTTGGCTCATCACTCGCGATGGCGCATCCCACCGGCACAACCAGCACCGTCAACCTGCTGACGCCTGCAGGTGTTGGCGAAGTCGTCGATATTACTGGTAAGGTCGAAACGACGGGCCAAGGCCAAGGTCAAAACCACCCAGCCGTCGATCCCGGACAGCCCGTAACCTCCGGTACGTTGCAAATTCAGGTCTGTGTGGACAACGGACAGGATGCACCGACAGCACAATGCGATGACCCGGAAGCAACCGGCACCTGGACTCTCTGCTCCACAGCCCCTAGCCCTTGCGCCGCGCCAGCCAACGGGGCCCCGGACGCAAATGGTGAGTTGACAACCACGTTCGACACCAGTGGGCTAGCCGGTCAGGTGATCGGTTTTCGCACCCAGTATGTGACTCCTGGGGGAGCCCACATGCCGGGTACCTCCAATTCCGAGGGCACTGATTTGACGATCCAGGGCATCGATGTGCTCGAGGTTGCAGTTGATATCAAGCCCGGCTCCTGCCCCAACCCGCTGAACGTGAACGCCAAAGGCGTTCTGCCGGTGGCTATCCTGGGCTCTGATACGCTAGACGTCGCAGACATTGATCCGGAAACTGTGACCCTTGAGGGGATACCAGCGCTTCGCTCCGGGTTCGAAGATGTCGGCGCTCCGTTCTATCCGCTAACCGGTAAGGATGATGCACTGGATTGCAACGAAGAACTGCCAGACGGCTATACCGACCTGACGGTGAAGTTCAACCTGCCAGCGGTCGTTACAGCAGCGCTGCAAGATTCAGCGGATGGGGATGTGATCGTAATGATGGTGACAGGCAAGTTGCTTGACGGCACGGACTTCGTCGGCGAGGACATCGTGCAGATTCTGAAGAAGAAGTAATTATTATTGAGCTCGGAGGCTTGAGCACTTTTCAGATAAATATGACTATCACGCATAGCTCCGTGTCGATACAGATACCTTAAAATTGCAATTCATTGCTAGTTTCAATAGCAAAAAACAACACCGGTGCCGCATCAAGGTGCCGGTGTCTGCCTTTTTCATTACCAACATCAACACCGCTCTTTCTAACAAAAACTGCCGCGTTGAAGCGCTTATCCTGCAACACCCGGCCCCATTCTTCCGCATACAGCATCAACCCACAGTTTTTAATCGAATAAAGTCCTGCCACATAACGCAAATCGGCTTACTGCGACTTACACTTTGAAAAGGCTCAACTCGCGACGGATACGACTGTATGCGAACTCTAAGCTATTTGAACGCCTTGATCCTCTCCCTGTTTCTTTGTATACCGCTCATAGCCAGTGCCGGCCCCTCAAACGCACCGGACCACCGCTACACCATCAAGGGTTTTGTGCTGGACGCGCAGGACAACCCGAGACCGGACGTGAAGGTGGTGGCAACCGTGGACAATGGCCTGTCGGGTCAGCGCACGACGGACCGACGCGGTTTCTACAGTATCAACCTGCATCTGCACAACGAAGACCTGAACCGCCTGGTCACGGTACAGGCCGGTAAACAGCAGGCCAGAGTCAGGGTTGCCTTCGATCCGTCAGACAGCTCCACGAATCGGGAACACGACCTCAATTTTGTCGGCGGTAGCATATCGGAAACCGACCTTGGCTTTCGCGGTCTGCCAACCTGGGCCTACGTCAGCGCCGGTCTTGTGCTGCTGACGTTTGCCGCCGCGCGTGTCGCCCGCGTCCAGCTCAGGCGCAAACGCCGTCTGGCCCGCCAGTCGCAGAAAGCCCCCAATCACACCAAGACCCGCTCACGCCGCAAATCACGGGCACGCTGATTGCTCACTGCGTACCCGTCGCCTGCGCTTCCCATGAAATGATAATTCATTAATCATACGCAGATCGGCGGCGGCGTTTCAGGTACTTTTCGAAGCACGCGCCTTCTTCACCTACTCCGCTACAAGTGATTGAATCCAAAAGAGTTCCAGCTGGCCCCAGCCAACGCTTTAAAGTGGTTCTAAACATTCGCACGTACAGAGTTGAAGATTGAAAAACCGCCGGTCGATAGCTGGTGGTGGGAAGCCGGGCATCCATTGCCGTCCCGCTTTCGGTGGCCCCGCGGGGCTCACTCGACCCATGCACAATAAAAACAAGCCATGTACAAGCGATGGACCACAAACTGGAGCTAGATATGAATGCGAAGACCAAGATAGCCAAAGCTGTATCCCTGTCAGTCTGCCTCGCCGTTTCCGCCGCCTTCGGCACCCTGGCCCAGGCCAAGACCTTCAAGGTCGCTGTCGGGGATGCCGCCGGAGGAACCCAGCACGAACTGGGAAAGAAGTTCCAGGAAGTCCTTAAAGAGAAAACCGGCGGTAAGCATGACGCCCAGCTGTTCCTGAACGGTCAGCTCGGCAGCGAACAGGACACCATCAATGACGCCGCCATGGGCACCCTCGACTTTTCGATCCTCGCCATCAACAATGTTACCCCCTTCTCTCCTTCCGTCGGCGTTCTCACCCTTCCGTACCTGATCCAGAGCCTTGATGACGCCATCGAACTGACCCAGGGGCGGGTTGGCCAGCAACTGGTCGACAACACCCTGCGTGACGCCGGCGTGCGCATCATTGGCTGGGCATACTCCGGATTCCGCGTGCTGACCAACTCCAAGCACCCTGTGACCAAGCCGGACGATCTGAACGACGTAGTGGTCCGCGTGCCGAAGAATGCCATCATGATTGACTCCTACAAGTCCTGGGGCATCAATCCGACACCGATGGCCTGGTCGGAAACCTTCACCGCGTTGCAGCAGGGCGTCGTGGATGGCCAGGACAACCCCTATATCACCGTTTACGCAATGAAGTTCGATGAAGTGCAGAAATACGTCACCAACCTGCGCTATCTGTTCTCGATCGAGCCGCTGATCGTCAGCGAGGCGGTGTTCCAGGATCAGTCCGAGGAGGATCAGCAGGCGATCCTCGCTGCCGGCAAGGCCGCTACCGAACACAGTGCCCTGTGGCTTACCGCCCAGGAGACCCGCATCAAGCAGGAGCTCACTGAAAAAGGCATGGAAATCGTCGAGCCGGCTAATGGCGAACAGGAGTGGATCGATCTGGCCACATCCCAGGTCTGGCCCAAGTACTACGACAGTATTGGCGGCAAGGATGTCCTCAACGATGTGCTGAAATCGCTGGGCCGGGACGAAATCTGATCTGACAGGGCTCGTCTCGCCCACCGCCCCCAGAATCAGCTGTAGAGTGCCCCCTCATGGGGGCGCTTTATTCAGGAGGTTTCACTCATGGCAAAAGCTGCGACACTCTACAGAGTCCTCGGCAACATCGAGAGCTATATCTGCCGTACGCTCCTCGCCGGCTTCGTCATTCTGCTGTTCATGCAGATCCTCGCCCGGCAGCTGTTCCAGCACTCCTTCTCCTGGAGCGAGGAGCTGTCGACCTACATGTTCGTCTGGTTCGTGTTCTTCGGTGCCAGTTACGCCGCCAAACTGTCGGCGCACAACCGCGTTACATTCCAGTTCAAGCTGTTGCCGCCCAAAGTGGGGCTGGCACTGGAGACCCTCTCCGATCTTATCTGGATCGCCTTCAACTGCTACTTCATCTACCTGAGTTACGACTTCGTCTTCAACCGCATGAACCTGTTCTGGAAGTCGCAAACCCTTGGCGTACCGATGAAGTATTTCTACATGGTGCTGCCGATCGCTTTCAGCCTGATGACCTTCCGCATCCTTCAGGTCAACTATTACCGACTGTGCAAGGGCGTCGACATTCGCGACCCCGAGTCACTGGAAGTCGAGAAGCTGATGGATAACGAATCACACAACAGCAAAGCCGCTTAACAGGTTATCGTCATGGTGGAATCGTCTGTAGTCCTGATTTTGTTCGGGAGCTTTATCGGCCTGCTGCTGATTGGCGCTCCGATCACCGTATCGCTCGGGGTATCGGCCCTGGCCTCTTTTTTGTATCTGGGCGAGAACCCGATCAAGTTCGTCCAGATTGCCTTCACTTCGGTGGGCTCCTTCCCGCTAATGGCACTGCCGGCGTTCATCCTTGCCGGATCGCTGATGGAAGCAGCCGGCATTTCGCGCCGGCTGGTCAACCTGGCCGAAAGTTTTGCCGGCCCCGTCACGGGCGGCATTTCCGCGGCCGCGGTGCTGGCCTGCCTGTTTTTCGGCGCCATTTCCGGCTCTGGCCCGGCAACCACCGCCGCCGTCGGGATGCTGATGATCCCGGCCATGATCAAACGCGGCTACGACAAGGGCTATGCATCGGCCGTCACCGCATCGTCCGGCAGCCTCGGCATTATCATTCCGCCGTCAATCCCAATGGTGATCTTCGGCATCTCCGCCATCGGCCTGGTGGCGCCGCCCGAAGCGATCGCCAAGTTCGGCGAATTTCAGACCGTGTCGATCCCGAAACTGTTCATCGCCGGCTTCGTCCCGGGCATGGTGATCTCCATCACCCTGCTGATCATGAACTACATCATCTGCAAGAAGCGCGGTTACCACGGCACTGCAGAGGGCTGGTCGGGCAGCACGATCGCAAAGGCGTTCAAGGATGGCTTCTGGTCGATCCTCGCGCCGCTGGTCATTCTCGGCGGTATCTATTCCGGCTATTTCACACCAACCGAATCGGCCATCGTCGCGATCTTCTACACCCTGTTCGTCGGCTTTTTCATCCATAAGGAACTCAAGTTCGAGAGCCTGTTCCATTCGCTTGAAACCACCACCTGGCTAACGGGTCGGGTACTGCTGATCCTGTTCACCGCGACCGTTTTCGGACGCCTGCTGGTGGAAAATCAGATACCGGCGATCGTAGCCCAGTCGATGCTCAGCGTCACCGACAGCCTCTACATCATATGGGCCATGCTGATTGCATTCCTGCTGTTCGTCGGAATGTTCATGGAAACGCTGGCGGCGATCATGATCCTGACGCCGGTATTGCTGCCGATCGCCTACAGTCTCGGCATCGACCCGATCCACTTCGGCATCGTCGTGGTTTGCTGTCTCGGTATCGGATTCCAGACCCCGCCTCTGGGCGAGAACCTGTTCATCGCCTCGGGGATCTCCGATACCTCGATAGAGGAAATCTCGTTACGGGCTCTGCCCTTCGCCTTTGCGTCGGTAATCGGCGTCTTCGTCATCGCCTTCTTCCCGGACCTGACGTTGTTCCTGCCAAGACTGATGGGTTACTGAACAAACGGGGCCCGTGAATGGGCCCCGCTTTTACCGTCACCATTTCTGTCCGAGGAGATTGTCATGCTGCCTGCTTTCAAAAAGATTCTGTATTGCACTGACCTGTCGAAAAACGCTTCCTTCGCTTTCAAGTACGCTGCCTATCTGGCGCAACAAACCGGCGCCCAGATCCATATCCTGCATATCGTTGAAAAGCTTTCGTCCGACGCCTATTTCGCGCTGCAGACCTACGTGCAGAACGAGGCCAGCCGTGACGATTTTCTGCATCATCGCATCGAACATGCCCGCAAACGCCTCCAGGAGCGGCAGGATTACTTCTGGAACGTGCTCGCGCCTCAGGATAAGGCGCTGCGCAGCCAGGTCGCCTCAATCGATATCGTCGAGAACGAACCGGCCGAAAGTATTCTGAAACAGTCCCGAAAACTGGACTGCGATCTGATCGTGATGGGGGCGCATGAAAAGGGGTACGTGATGCACACCTTTCTCGGCAGTGTCGCCAAAAGCGTGCTGCGCCATTCACACATTCCGACATTGATCGTGCCGCTGCCTGACAACGAAGAAATCATCGGACTTACCGCCGTTGAATAATCCGCCGTAGCCACAGTAGACGATGAGCGAGGGGAGCTGCGCCTACCAGCTGCGCGCTTCAGGACTCGCAGAGGACAACTGGGACTTGTTCATTGGTTCCCTAGTAAATCTTCCGGTCATCGTCCCTGGGGGCCGCGTCAGGAGTTCTGTCGGGAGTTCTATCGCGGGAACGGTTTATTAGATCATTGAGCAGATCGAACAGAACAGGCTCCACAGAGTTGGGCCTGGTTGACGGAGGTGCCTGAAAGTTCCATCGGTCGAACCGTGAACGCATGGTTCGGAGTCGTTGGGGTGAGGTCTGGCCAACCGTGACCTGGCCATCCTTGGTTATCAATGAGTATTGTCCGGGAGTCAAGACGACATCCGGCTGCGGTCTGCGCATCTGCATATGGCCGGACAGCAAGTCGACACGGAAAAAACGTAACCGCTGTTCTTCGGCAATAAACTCGGACCAGGAGAAAAACTCGGCAAGCCGGCCGATCATCCTGATGATGTTGAAGTCGTCATCCCCTTTCTCGACATCGACAGCCGCATCGTCCATTCGTATGGTCAGAGTGCCGGAACTCCAGTCGAAATAAACGGGATCGTCCGCATCGATAATCTGCACGGAGGTGTGACCGGAGAACTCGACCATTGCCGATGACCGCGTCCCAGTCGTCACCCAGTCGCCGGAGTGGATCGCGTCGCCCGATACGGCGTCGTGGCCATTAATACGGACATCGTTTCCGGCAGTCAGCAACACCGCCGTGATCTGCCGGTCAGCCGACTGGGGTTCGAGGGGAGCACAAGCCGAAATCAGCAACCAGCAGAAGAGCGGAAGCACGGCCAACCTGATCGACTGAAATTGCATCATGATCCGTCCTCCAGCGAGTGTTTGAAATTGGAACAGGAATTCATGATGAGCGGCTGCCGTGGCCCAACGGTAAGAGTGTCAATCAAATGGTTACTGACCCACTGCACGACCCTTTTTTCTTCCATCCAAACCAGGATGCCATCGGCCGAACGTGACAGCAGCCGAACCGGACCGGCATTTTCGTTCTGTGGCGGCGTGATCCAGATCTCGGGGGCCGATACCCTGACCGCCAGCAGGCCGTAACCAATCGGTACCAGGGTCAGGGTCAGAAAACCGGCGAGACCGGCGACCGACAGCCATACAGCCTGACCTTCGCGGCTCAAACTCGAGCGTGCCAGGCAGCCAAGCCCGGCGACACCGCCGGCGCAGAGGGCAAGCCAGCTAAACCAGATACTGAGTTCCGGCCCTTTCTGTGATAGAACCGCCGCCTCCAGGGCATTGGCCGTTAAACAGGCCTGCTCAAAGTCCGCTATATCCAGAAAAAGCAGGCTCGGCACATCCAGTGCAGGTACCACAATGCCAAGTTCGAGTAGCGCCAGCGCCATCATAGCCAGAGAGGCGGCCGGAGCCGCAATCGCGGAAACCCAATGCTGCGTCCCGTTACCCGCGCGTTGCGCTATTGCGAGCCGCTTGGAGAGCCATCGAGCGCTTGCAGCCAACACCACCAGGGCCAGCAGCGGCCATACCGCAATAATGAGGGTGCGCATAATCAGGCTGGCGCCACGCCCCATATAGAAGACGGGATCACGGCTGGAAAACGCGAAGCTGATACCAAGCAACTGATCCGCCGCGTACGTTGCAATAAAGCCGAGCGCGTAAAGAACAGCCCCGATTCCAGCGAGGGATCCAGACAGCCAAGCCAGAAAGGCGCTGAACTGCTTCAGCATGACCGTATTCAAAATACAATCCCCGGACGGCTAAAGCCCGTTGAATTCAGTTACAAAATTCAACAGGAGCGTACAATTCGCTTCAGAAATCGCTTGCCCTGAGGACCAGGCAAAACGGCTATGCGGAAGCTTTCTTCTCTTCACACACTATTTTATCGACCTCCGATACCCGGAGTAATTTCATTACCACCAGCATCCACTCGCGCCGCTCGACACCTGAATAAGCTACGCGAGTCGTTGCACAATAAATCCATCACGGCAAGCAGACAAAGTCATTCACTATTATCAATTATTTCTCATTTTCCCAATCTTATCTTCCGGAATTGAAATACATACGCGTCATATAGAAAACCGATGCACAGAATATAATTACATTTAAATAAGCAAAGGTATTCCCCACGCCATCAAAGTGATGATGTGCAACAGTTAATAAACGTGGGTAATGCAGAAATGCCTGATGAATACGAGACAATCAATCCCTCGACGTATTGAAACGTATAGAGTGAAAGCGCCATAAATTCAAACATCTGTTTATATTAAAGCATTATAACTTCATCTTATAACAAGATAAGTTGGCCTGCGTGACGGTCCCCGGAGTCCTTGGCCGATCGGTCCCGGGGGCGTCGACTGTGCCATTGCACACCAACCCGCGACAATAGCACCCGGTCGTTCGCGGTCTACGCCGGCGATGAGCAGAAATGCAGACAGCCAAGCGAGCCTGAATGGCCCGCTCGGCCGCCCAGCGTTAAACGGGCCGGGTTTGCGGCTTACCCCAAATCCCGCCTGCCGACGGATGGATGGTGCTGCCCTCGTAGCGCAGCCCATCGTCCCGGTCGCGGGACAGCAGCAGCGGGCCGTCGAGATCGACCCAGCGCGCCTGCTGGGCGAGCAGCAGCGCCGGCGCCATCGCCAGCGAGGTGCCAATCATGCAGCCGACCATGATTTCGAAGCCCTGCTCGCGTGCGGCCTTGGCCAGTTCCAGCGCTTCGGTCATGCCGCCGGTCTTGTCCAGCTTGATATTGACGACCTGGTAGCGTCCCATCAGCTCCGGCAGAGAACTGCGATCCAGACAGGACTCGTCAGCGGCGATCGGCACGATCGGCGTCAGTCCCTCCAGCAGATGATCCTGGCCAGGGGGAAGCGGCTGCTCGATCAGTTCGACCCCCAGCGCCGCCAGTTTCGGCAGGTAGTCCTTGAGCTGCTCCAGGCTCCAGCCGGTATTGGCATCGATGATCAGGCGGGTATCCGGTGCCGCGGCGCGAACCGCGGCGACCCGCTCGACATCCCCTTCCCGGCCCAGCTTCAGCTTGAGCAGCGGGCGATGGCGGTTCGCGGCGGCAACCGCGGCCATGTTCGGTGCCGTATCGAGTGACAGGGTGAACACCGTGGTGACGGCGGCAGGCGCCTGTGCCAGCCCCGCCAGTCGCCAGCCCGGAACCCCGAGCTGCTGAGCTTCCAGATCGAACAGGGCGCAATCGACGGCATTGCGGGCACAGCCGGCCGGCATCAACTGCAGCAATGACTCGCGACCGGCGCCCGCTTCGATGGCTGCGCGCACCCGCTCTATCGCCTCCACCACGGGCGGATAGCCAGGCTCGAAGACATCGCTGCGCTCGCACTCGCCACGGCCGACGAGGCCATCCTGCTCAATTTCGACCACCACCACCTCACCGTGCAGCATCGGCTCCAGGCGAGAGATCACGAAAGGTTCCTTCAGCGGCCAGCGCTCGACCGTTACCGACAGACGGCGCATCTCACACCTCCAGGGCATCGACGATCGCCGCCACACCGGTGCGGACCGGGTCCACCACCGGCACCCCGAAACGCGCCTGGACCCGGGCGATCTCGGCCAGCGCGGCATCCTCGACAAGCGCGCTGGTATTGAGCGCGATGCCGCCAAGACGGATGTTCCGGTTGGTCAGGGCACCCAGCTTCAGGTTGGTTTCGATGACGTCCGCCAGGTCCGGCACCGGATAGCCTTCCATTTCGTCCATCTGCTCGCGGCCGGCTTCGTGGCACACCAGGATGACATCGGCCTGGGCGCCGTGCAGCAGGCCAAGGCTGACCCCGGCGTAGGCGGGGTGGAACAGCGACCCCTGCCCCTCGATGATATCCCAGTGGTCCGGCGAATTGGCGGGCGTGAGCTGCTCGACCACGCCGGCGATGAAATCGGATACCACGGCATCGACCGGCACGCCGCTGCCCTCAATCAGGATGCCCGTCTGGCCGGTGGCGCGAAAAGTCGCGTCGATACCGCGCTTTTGCATCTCCCGGTGAATCGCCAGGGTGGTGAACATCTTGCCCACACAGCAATCGGTACCCACCGCCAGCAGTCGCTTGCCGGCACGCGGCAGACCGGTGCCGCAAACCATCTCGACCCGGGGCTCGCGCACGTCGATAAGACGTCGACCGGTGCGCTGTGCCACCTGCACCAGATCCTGGATGCCATTGAGGCGGACGTGCAGACCGCTGGCGATATCCATGCCGGCCTCCAGCGCCTCGACCAGGATCGGCATCCATTCGGCAGGCAAGGTGCCGCCGACCGGCGCCAGCCCGAGTACGAAGGTCCTGGCGCCGGCCGCGGCGGCCTCCCGCACCGTCATTTCGGTCAGGCCGATATCGGCCTTGGCGCCCGGCAGACGCATCTGGCCGATGCACTTTTCCGGCCGCCAGTGGGCGATGCCGCGGGCCACTTTCGCCGTCAGAAGATCCTGCGCATCGCCGACGAATACCAGGTAGGGGGCTTTGAGTTCGTTGTGATTCATGTGATCGGTCACTCCCTTACAAGCTGTTTCGGCGCTCGGCTTATTCCAGCGTGAGAATATTGATGTCGAAGTACTTGTCGTTGATCGCCTTGTAGGTGCCGTCGGCGACGATTTCGGTCAGCGCCCGGTTCAACCGTTCGCGCAGTTCGTCATCGTCCTGTCGCAGCGCCATGCCGACGCCCTCACCGACGAAGCGCGGGTCCGTGATCAGTTCGCCGGCCAGCCGGCAGCAGGCGCCATCGTCGGTCTTTCCGGTCCACTCGAGCATCGGCACGATATCGGCTACCTGCGCATCGAGACGCCCGGACAGCATGTCCAGGTTCAGCGCCTCCTGGCTCGGATAGAGTCTGACATCCGAACCCGGATAGTGCCGGGCCAGGAACTCCGCCTGCGTCGTCGAGCTTTGGGCACCGAGCGACTTGCCGGCCAGGGCCTGCGGCGAGAAATCGGTCAGCGTTGATCCCTTCGGCACCACGAAGGTCATCGCCGATTTCTGGTACGGAAGGGTGAAATCAACCTGCTGTCGGCGTTCGTCGGTGATGAACATCGAGGCGATGACGACGTCGTATTTGCCCGCCACCAGCGCCGGAATGATGCCGTCCCAGTCCTGCGCCACGAAGCTGCATTCGGCCTCGAGCTTTGCGCACAGTGCCTTGCCGATATCGACGTCGAAGCCGCTCAGCTCGCCGTTCGCGGTGAAATAATTGAAGGGGGGATAGGCGCCTTCGGTGCCGATGCGGATGCTGTCGCGCTGGGCGGCCTGGGCATCGACGGTCGGCAACGCCAGCAGCGATACGGTGAGTGCAAGCGAGCGCAGTTTCTTGTTCATATAGTCGCAACCCTTGTGTCTGACGGACTCGGGATAGGGTCCCTTTCGGCGCAGCCAGGCCGCCCGGACAGAACCCGTTCCGGCAGTGTCCAACACGGGACATGCATTCCACAAATGAATCATTAATATGCTATACATAGCGATCAGCTATGTATTCCTGACCGGAGCGCCATGATGCTGACGCCGCCTGAACGATTCCTTCGCAACCTGGACTGGAACCTGCTCTATACCTTCCTGGTCATCGTCGACGAAGGCAGTATCACCGCAGCCGCGCGCAAGCTGGCCTTCAGCCAGCCGAGCGTCAGCAATGCCCTGAAACGGCTCGAGGCGTATCTGGGTGTACGCCTGATACAGAGGCGAAAGGGGGTATTCACGCTGACCGACCAGGGGCTGCGGCTTCACGAGTACGCCTCGTCGGTCGGCGGCATCCTCGCCGGTATGGCGGAGCAGTTCGCCGACGATGCACAGGAGGTCGGCGGCGAACTCAACATCGAGATCGCCAGTCATATCCACTGCCCCGCCTTCGACCGGACCGTGGCGGAATTCCACACCCGCTACCCGAAGGTCTTCATCAGCACCAATACCCAGCCCAGTGCCGATATCGTCGCCGCGGTCACGGATGGCGCCCTGCACATCGGGCTGTGCAACAAGAAAGCGAACCGCACCGGCCTTCGCTGCGATCTGGTCGGCTACGAACAGATGGCGTTCTACTGTGGTCGCAACCATCCGCTGTACGGCAAAAGCGACCTCGGTCTCGAGGATCTGAGGGGCCTGCCCTACGTATCGTTCGAAAGCGAGCAGCCCGGCGAAGGACTTGGCTGCATCGCCGAATTCCGCGCCGAGCGGCAGCTCTGGGGCAAGGTGGTGGCGGTCTCGTCCAACGAGGAGGAGGTGCGTCGACTGATCTTGGCGGGACTGGGATTCGGCGCGCTGAACACCGAGACGACCCGTCCATACGTGGAACAGGGTGCGCTCTGGCCTCTGCTGCCACAGGAGCCGTTACCGGTCACCCAGGTCTACCTGGTAACGCCGGACAACGTGCCGCTCAGCGACGCCGAGCGTCTATTCGTGAGCCTGCTGAGAAAGTCCGCCCGGCAATCGCTGGAACGGCAGATACGCGCCTGACAAACCCTGTGTCTGAACGTCCATATACAAAAAAGGCCCATACGCTAGGTATGGGCCTGTAAGGAACAACAACAAATCGGTTCGCCTGCGAGTGGCCTCAGCCGGCAATGCCGACGAAGTCGTAGCGCGGAGGCTCGGCGGGCTTCTGTTCTGCCTGAAGCATTCGCGCCTGACGCTGTTCGGGCTTGGGCGCGCCGACCGGCGTCTTGGCGCATGCAGGCGGGGTCGACTGGGTCCGGACATTCAGGGGTGCATTCATGCCTAAAGCCTCCTCGGAGTTGGGTTCGTGCCTGGGCCGCTTCTCGGATGCGGGGGCCCGTGCATTTGTCAGGCTGGAGCCAGTATAGCCAGCCTTTCATAGCATGTAATGGAATAACATTTCCTATATATATTCTTTTTTTGAATAAGAAACGATTGGTGCCAGTCTCGGGTACGCGCTGGCGCTACAGCCAGGCCGGTGAACTGTTTAGAGTTCCCTCTCTTGCAAACCCGGGTGAATACAGCGATGAAAGCCACATCGACCCTTTCCCAGGCCGCTTGCCGTCTGTCACTCGAGCGCTGGCGGCATCCACACCCGGCATTCGCCTCGGGGCAGGATATGCGCAGCAGCGACAATGCTCTGCTGGCATTACTTTTCGGAAACCTCGAAACGGCGTCACAGTATGGCTGGCTAAATGCAGGCCGCACGCTGGTCGACAAGACCTATCTGCAAATCCTCTGGACAGCTGAAGACCTTTCGCCAAAGGGCCTGAGCTTCGACAAGATGGCCTCCCGGCTCGACACCTTTATCCGCTCGCAGTTGCAGCCGGACTGGGAAACCTTGGCTGAACTGCCGGAAGCGATACGGCGTCAAAAGGCGGTCGACCTGGTCGAACAAGCCAGGCTGCGGATATTCACCACCGATGCCGATACCGGGAGCGCGAGCACGCTGCTGTTCTTTCTTTGTCCGCAGTTGCCGGTTTTTCCCGGTGCGGTGGCGGGGCCCGAATACGAGTGCTACCTGCATCGAAACCTCGACCGGCTCAAGTCTAGCGGGCACTTTAGGGCAACCCCGGCGCCGGAGGTTCATTACGGACAGCAGCGGGAGCAGACACCCGTGCACGCGATCCTCGCCGATACGGACTGGTGGCCAAGGCGGCTGCTGCGGATGCAGCAGCGTCTGGAGTCAGTCTCACAGGCTTAGCCCTGCGATAAAGACTGATGCCTGGTGCAAAGGGTGCCCCCCGATGCCGATGTTGGGTTACGGCCTTAGGCCTGCACCCAACCTGCGAGGCAATGCGGGTTAGTGCGAGATCAGCTTACGGGCACGCTGCAGACTTTCCATCGTATGCAGACAGGCTTTGGCGACTTCGATGCCCTTCTCGGTGAAGTGGCGATAGAAGAAATCGTGATGGGTACTGTGCTCGTGAAAGTGGTGTGGGGTCAGCACGGCCGAAAGTACCGGGACTTCAGTCTCAAGTTGCACCTGCATCAGGCCGTCGATCACGGACTGGGCGACAAACTCGTGGCGATAGATTCCGCCGTCGACGACGAAGCCCGCGGCAATGATAGCGCCATAGGCACCGCTTTTGGCGAGCAGCTTGGCCTGCAGCGGAATCTCCAACGCGCCGGATACGGTATAGGTATCGATCTGTTCGGGTTTTATGCCCTGGCGTCCGACTTCTTCGATAAAGGCTTCACGGGCCCGTTCGACAATATCGCTGTGCCACTGCGCCTGGATAAAGGCGATGCGCTGGCTGCGGCTGGTTTCGGAAAGCGAAAGCGGGAAAGTCTGATTCATGGTTTCCTCTGTTTATCACCAGAATCAGGGCATGCGGATCCTCACACCGGCCGCCAGGCAGCCGGCAGGATACCGTTCTCTTCCATCCGGACTATCACCGTCGGCTTCGGAATCACACCGAATCTGCTGTCCCTGGCTGCATAAAAGAGCCAGGCGCTCGCGGGCTGAGGCAGACAGTTGCCGCCATCACCGCCGGTGGGGACTTTCACCCCGCCCTGAGAACATTCGTTTTTGGCTGCCGGACGCGCTGAAAGCGCATACGGCAGCGCAACATACTATGCTCTGCGGAAATGCTTGCCAAGCATTCCGGGGATAAGAGGTCGCGGTTCGCTATGTACAGGACGGCCAGCGACAGTCGCGCCTAACCGAACTCCCGCTGCAGGCGGGCAAGCTCCTCGTCGCTGTACTGGACACGGCCGATGGGTATCAGGTCGTTGACCGCAGCACGGATACGGTCGGCCTCATCGGCCGTGAAACCGCCGCAGAGTTCGATCAGCTGCACCCTTTTGGTTAGCAGTTCCTGGGCCACCAGAATTGCATCCTCCACGTTCTGCACACCGGACACCGCCATATCGAAGAGTTCGGTCTTGATGCGGCCGTGGTGCTTGATCAGCTCCAGGTCCGGGCCTTTGACGATAAAACCGTAACGTGCCAGTGCCATCGCTACCTCCGCGAAAATCGGGCTGGGAAAGAGTTTCATTTAACCGCGGACGGCTGTTCGCGTTTAGTTCCAGTCTTGCGCGATGGCTGGAGCCAATGCGCATCGTCGTGTATCCGTGACAGGCCGAGGCCCTCTCACGCGACAATTCGCAGCGAGGCGGTGCCCCCGCAGGGAGCCCCCACGGGCGCTCGATTCAGGCCGCAGCAGCGTGGAGCTGGTAGTGGCTGTAGATGGATGCCAGCGCGCAGGAGGCGAGGCGCGCGGCGGGTGGATCGGCCCGCGAGGTCAGGATGACCGGCACCCGCGCGCCGAGCACCAGGCCCGCGGCGGTGGCGCTCATGAAGTAGACCATCTGCTTGAACATGCAGTTGCCGGTCTCGATATTGGGCACCAGCAGCAGGTCGGCGTCGCCGGCGACTTGGCTCTTGATACCCTTCAGCTCCGCGGCCTCGCGGGAAATGGCGTTATCGAAGGCCAGCGGCCCCTCGACGATGGCATCCTGCATCACGCCAAGCGCCGCCAGCTTGACCAGCTCGCCGGCCTCCACGCTCGATGGCATGGCGCGAGTCACCTCCTCGGTGCCGGACAGCAACGCCACCTTGGGGCGGGCAATGCCCAGGGCATGCAGCAGGTCGATGGCATTGCGCAGAATATGCGCCTTGTCGATCACACTGGGCTGCACGTTGATCACCGCATCGGTGATGCATAACGGCCGCGGGTGTCCCGGTACCGTCATGTGAAAAATATGGCTCAAGCGCCGCTCGGTACGCAATCCGGCCTCGCGGCTGAGCACCGCCCGCAGCAGTGTATCGGTGTGCAGGTGGCCTTTCATCAGCGACCGCGCGTCTCCGGCCGCGACAAGTTGCGTTGCACCGCGTGCGGCCTGCGCCTCATCGGCAGCCGCCTCGACGCGGATCGCCCCAAGATCCCATTCGATCTCATCGGCAATACGGTGAATGGTGTCCCGGTCGCCCACCAGCAGCGGCTCGATCAAACCGGCATCTGCGGCCAGACGAGCACTCTCGAGCGACACCCGGTTGACCGGATTGACGACCGCGGTTGCCACCTTCGGCAATCCTCGGGCCTGCTCCAGCAGGCGGGCGGGACATTCCACAGGTACCTTGCTCAGCATGGCGTTCAGATCCCTCGATTTTTATCATAGGTAACGTAGGTTGGGTGAAGTCCGCAGGACGAAACCCGACACCCGGCCTCGGGATATATTGATGGGTTGCGTTTCGCTCCACCGATCCTACGAACTTGTTATTGATTCCGGATTCGAAGAAACCGGCCAGGGGCAAAAGTCCCCTGACCGGTTGGTTTTAGGAGCTGCGCCAGATCAGACGTAGTCCTTGTACTTCTCGAGGTGGCGCACCGGCTTGGACAGGGCGTCACGACGGAACGGGTCGCCCAGCTCGCGGGTACACATGATCTCGATCACCGTGGTCTTGCCCTCTTCCATCTGGCGTTCGATCGCCTTGCTCAGGGTCGGGCCGATATCCTCCAGCTTGTCGACCGTGACGCCTTCGGCCCCCATGGAGCGGGCGATGTCGGCAAAACTCGGGTTCTCCAGCTCGCCGGCGACGAAGCGGCGATTGTAGAAGTCGACCTGGTTCTTCTTCTCGGCGCCCCACTGGCGGTTGTGGAAGACGATCGATGTGACCGGAATGTTCTCGCGCACGCAGGTCATGATCTCCATCATCGACATGCCCCAGGCGCCGTCACCGGCGTAGGAGATGGCCGGACGATTCGGTGCCGCAACTTTGGCGCCGATAATGGTCGGCAGCGCGTAACCGCAGTTGCCGAAGCTCATGGCGGCGAAGAAGGAGCGCGGCTTCTCGAAACGCAGGTAGCTGTTGGCGACCGAGTTGATGTTGCCGATATCGGTCGAGACCATGACGTTCTCCGGCATCGCCTTTTCCAGCTCGCGCAGTACCTGACGCGGATGCAGATAGCTGCCCTCTTCCTCCGCCTGCTCGGCGATCATGTCGAGCGAGAACTCGTCCTTCTCGTGGACCCACTCGTCCAGCTCCTTCTCCCAGGCCGCTTTCTCGGCAGCGATCTCCTCGGCGCGGGCGCCCTTGGTCACCAGGCACTCGACGTCACGGTCGTGCAGGCGCTGCAACAGGCTGCCGGCGGCCGCCTTTGCGTCGCCGCAGATGCCGACGCTGATCTTCTTCACCAGACCCAGCATCTTGGCGTCGCAGTCGACCTGGATCACCTTGGCCTGCTTCGGCCAGTAGTCGAGGCCGTGCTGCGGCAGTGTACCGAACGGACCAAGGCGGGTACCCAGCGCCAGCACCACGTCGGCACGGGACAACAGCTTCATTGCCGCCTTGGAACCCTGGTAGCCCAACGGGCCGCACCAGAGACTGTGGGACGCCGGGAAGGAGTCGTTGTGCAGGTAGCTGTTGACCACCGGCGCGCCGAGGAACTCGGCCAGGGCAATACACTCGTTGACCGCATCTGCCATGACCACGCCGCCGCCGGAAATTATTACCGGGTTCTCTGCCGTGGCCAACAGCTCGGTGGCCTCGGCCAGGCTCTGCTCGCCGCCGGCACTGCGCTCGATGCGGATCGGCTGCGGAATATCGACGTCGATATCGCCGTAGAAGAAATCACGCGGAATATTGAGCTGGGTCGGACCGTTCTCCAGCATAGCGCGATCGAAGCAGCGGCCGGTCAGCTCCGCCATCCGTGCCGGATTGGCAACGTGGCCCTGATACTTGGTGATGGTTTCAAAGAACGGCAGCTGCTGCGCTTCCTGGAAGCCGCCGAGACCGTTGGTCATCGAGCCGGTTTCCGGGGTGATGCAGACCACCGGGCTGTGGGCCCAGTAGGCCGCCGCGATAGCGGTAACGAAGTTGGTAATGCCGGGGCCGTTCTGGGCGATACAGACACCGTGGCGGCCGCTGACGCGGGAGTAGCCATCGGCCATGTGGCCAGCGCCCTGCTCGTGCACCACCGGGATAAAGCGGATACCCGCCGGGGTGAAGATGTCCATCGCATCCATAAAGGCGGAGCCCATGATGCCGAAGATGTCGGTTACGCCGTTGGCCACCAGGGTTTCAACCAGCGCTTCACTCGGAGTCATACGTGCCATAGGGGTATTCCTTCTCAAGCTTGGGGGCGGCAGCCTGCCCGCCGCCCCGGGGATTCAGGGTCAGGCGGCCAGGTAGGGCGCGTAGGGTTTGTCGAGGGCCTCGGCCACTTCCCGGCAGGTCACGGCACCGGCATGAATGTTGAGACCGCGGGCCAGATGGGGATCACGCTGGATCGCTTTTTCCCATCCCAGTTCCGCCAGTGCCAGGATGTGCGGCAGAGTGGCATTATTCAGGGCCAGGGTGGAGGTACGGGCCACGGCGCCCGGCATGTTGGCAACGCAGTAGTGCACCACGCCGTCGACCATGTAGGTCGGTTCCTGGTGAGTGGTCGCGCGGGAGGTTTCGAAGCAACCACCCTGATCGATGGCAACGTCGACCACCGCGGAGCCCGGTTTCATTTTTCGCACCATCTCGGCGGTCACCAGTTTCGGTGCCGCGGCGCCGGGGATCAGCACGCCGCCGATGACCAGGTCCGCCGATAGCACGTGCTCCTCGAGGGCGGCCTTGCTCGAATAGACGGTCTGGATGCGGGTACCGAACTCAGCCACCAGCCGGCGCAGCACATCGACGGAACGGTCCAGCACCACCACCTGGGCACCGAGGCCGATCGCCATCCGTGCGGCATTGGTGCCAACAACCCCGCCGCCGATGATCACTACTTTGGCCGCTTCGACGCCCGGCACGCCGCCGAGCAGCATGCCCTGGCCACCGCGGGACTTTTCCAGGCAGGCGGCGCCGGCCTGGATAGACATGCGGCCGGCGACTTCGGACATCGGCGCCAGCAGAGGCAGGCCACCTTTGTCCGAGGTAACGGTTTCGTAGGCGATGCAGGTGGCGCCACTGGCCAGCAGGTCTTCGGTCTGTTCCGGATCCGGCGCCAGGTGCAGGTAGGTGAACAGCAGCTGGCCCGGACGCAGTTGCTTGCGTTCGCTGGCCTGCGGCTCCTTCACCTTGATGATCATCTGCGCCTTGGCGAAGATCTCTTGCGCGGTGCCGGCGATGCCTGCACCGGCGGCGCGGTAGTCGTCGTCACTAAAGCCGATGCCGGCGCCGGCCCCCGTCTCCACCCATACCTGATGGCCACGGCTGGTCAACTCCTGGACGCTGGCGGGTACCATTCCGACGCGGTACTCGTGATTCTTGATCTCTTTGGGGACTCCGATCAGCATTGTCGCCACTCCCGTTTTATTGTTCTGGTTACTCGGTGTCGGGGCCTTGCGGCCAACCTTGGACCCAGAATAGGAGTGCGCGCCTGACGGCAGTAGAACCAGTTTCGAAACAGATGTTGCGCCAGGGGGAACCAGGCTCAGAGCAGAGGCCAAACAAGCCAAATAGCACCGATATATCGCTATCGCGGTGGCAAATGCGCGGAAAAACCAAATAAATTTAGAAACCAGCCGGCGTGCCGGATCAGTTTTCGAATGATCCGACACGCATCATCAGACGCCAATCCGCCGTCGAGAGGCGGCTGGCGTCTCAGACCATATCCGCGATCAGTTCGGCCAGCGCCTTGATACCGGGACGGATACGCTCGGTGGGGATCGAAGAATAGCCCAGTCGGAAGTAATTCAACGGCCTGTCGTCGCCGATGAAGTGGATATCCCCGGGCTCGATCAGAATACCGCGATCGGCGGCCTCCTTGCGCAGGACGCGGGCATCCAGACCGGCTGGCCCCTCGACCCAGTAACAGGAGCCGCCGAAGCTTGGCTTTTTCGATGATTGCGGCAGATATTCGGCCAGCGCTGCCCCCATCTCCTGCCAGCGCTCCTCGTAGACCCGCATGATGTTCATGATCAGGGCATCGTGATAGCCGCGCTCGAGGAACAGCGCCACCGAGCGCTGGTTGTTGGCCGGCGGATGGCGCACCATCAGACGCCGCAGCGCGCGCGCCTCTCGAATGAATTCCGCCGGTCCGACCAGATAACCGAGGCGCAGCCCCGGCGCCAACGTTTTCGACAGGCTGCCGATATAGATGACCCGTCCGCTCTTGTCGAGGCTCTTGAGCGCCGGAATAGGGTTGGTCTTGAAGTTGGTCTCGCTCTCGTAGTCGTCCTCGATGATGACGAAATCCTGCTCGTTGGCGCGCCGTAGCAGTTCGTAGCGCCGCTCGATCGGCATCGTCGCGGTGGTCGGGCACTGATGGCTCGGTGTGGCATAGATGCAATCGCAGTCGTCGAGGGCGTCGCCGACGACCAGACCGTCGTTATCGACGGCCAACGGTTTCACCTTCGCCGGATTGATCGCAGCGATATTGCGGATATCCACATAGCCCGGGTTTTCCACACCGATGGTGCTGTCCTGGTCCAGCAGCAGCCGCGCCAGCATATCCAGGGCCTGCTGTGCGCCGACCGTAACCAGTATCTCGTCAGCCGCCGCCCAGACCCCACGCCGCGGCAGCAGCCGCGTGCGGATCTGCTCGACCAGCACCGGATCGTCATCGTCGAAGTGGTCCGAAGCCCAGTCGCGGATTGCCGGCACCGTGACCGCATCGCGGCTACATTCTCGCCAGTTGTTGGTGGGGAACAGCGTCGGATCGAACTGGCCGTAGATGAAGGGATAGGTGTACTTCTGCCAGTCGCGCGGCTTGCCGATGTTCTGCAATGCCGAGGGGTGCTTCTTGAGCCGCTTCTGCCAGTCCGGCGGCGTCCCCCCGACCACCTCTTGCGGCGTATCGCGTACCTTGACCTTACCCGACAGGATATCGGGATTTACATAGTAGCCGCTGCGTTCACGCGCGATCAGATAGCCGTCGTCGAGCAGGTGCTCGTAGGCCAGAACCACCGTATTGCGCGCAACATTGAGCTGCTTCGCCAGTTTGCGGCTGGAGGGCAGCGGAACGTCCACCGGAATGTTGCCGTTGAGAATACCCGCGGCAATCTGCTCGCGCAGCTGCTGCTGCAGACTGGTGGGTTTGTCGGGTGAGAGATGAAAGAGTTGAAACATCCGCGAATCGTTACCTTTGAAGGCACTTTCGAAAGCCGGTTCGGATCGGTGCCGTTTGTTTATCGTTATTCGATGAGTGCCCGCAGCATAAGCGGGACACTGCCCCCTACGTTACTCCATCCGTTTGGTGTTGCGCACCCGTAAACGCAGAAAGCCGGCAACTGCGCAGTGGCAGTGGCCGGCCGGGATCCTGGCAGGTCCTGGAATCAGGCGTTGGGCGCCAGTCGAGCGAAGGCGTTGTCCAGCGCATCGACGATCTGATCGATATCGTCCTGGGTGGCGATCAGCGCCGGACTCAGGCACAGGGTGTTGTTGAACTTCTCGAAGCTACGGTTGGTACGCCCGATGATCACGCCCTGCTTCATACAATCCGCGGCGATGGCGATCGGCAGACTCTCTTCCACCGGTTCCCGGGTCTCGCGATCCTGAACCAGCTCGAGACCACAGAACAGGCCCTTGCCGCGCACGTCCCCGATCACCTGGTACTTGTCCTGCAACTGGCGCAAACGACCGAGCAGGTACTCGCCCATTTGGGCGGCATTCTCCAGCAGCCCCTCTTCCTCGATGATCTCCATGTTCGCCAGCGCCGCGGCAGGGCCGGCGGTGCAGCCACCAAAGGTACTGATATCGCGGAAGTAGCCCATGCGGTCGGACGGGTCGTCCTTGAACGCTTCGAAAACCTCTTCGGTCGTGACGGTGCAGGATATGGCGGCGTAACCCGACGCCACACCCTTGGCCATGGTGACGATATCCGGCTTGATGCCATAGTGCTGGTAACCGAACCAGGTTCCAGTGCGACCCAGGCCGCATACGACCTCGTCGATATGCAGCAGGATATCGTACTTCTTGCAGATCTCCTGGATCTTCTCCCAATAACCGACGGGAGGCGTGATGACGCCACCACCTGCTGTAATCGGTTCGAGACAGACCGCACCGATGGTATCGGGGCCTTCCGTCAGGATCACCTTTTCCATTTCCAGCGCAGCACGTTCGCCATAATCCCTGACCTCACCGAACTGGGAGCGATATTCGCAGCAGTGCGGGAACTCGACGAACCCGGGCGTGAAGGGACCGTACTGGTTCTTGCGTTCGAACTGTCCGGTAGCGCTGAGCGCGGTGATGGTGGTGCCGTGATAGTCGCGCTCACGGAACAGTATCTTGTATTTCTTGCCGCCGTACTTCTTCTGGGAAATCTGGCGCACGATCTTGAACGCCTTTTCGTTGGCTTCTGAGCCGGAGTTCGAATAGTAAACGCGGCTCAAGCCCGGCATCTTCTCGATCAGCTTCTCGGCGAACAATGCCGCCGGAATATTGCCTGCGGACTGGGCGAAGTAGTTCATCTTCACCAGCTGCTCGCGCACCGCATCGGCGATTTTTTCGCGACCGTAGCCGACATTGACGGTCCAGACACCGCCGGACACCGCATCCAGGTATTCATTGCCCTTGGCGTCCCGCACCCGCATGCCCTGGCCTTCGACGATGACCATGGGGTCGTTCTGCTCGTAAGGTTTGTGCTGCGTGATATGGTGCCAGACGTGTTTGCGGTCGCTGGCTACAGCCCGGGAGGAGTCGAAATCATTGAGCTCGATAGACATGCAGGTCACCTCCTGACATAGATTCTTCTTGTTCGAACCGGAAACGTCTCCGACCGATGACTACAAGCTAAAACGAACCCGGGGGGCGGGTTAGAACCAGATATTTGTGCCGGATGATGCCAGCCACCGATACCAGAGCTGGCTCCTGTAGCTGGCGCCGACTGGTGCTAACGCAGGATAAGGCGAGCGCCGATGATGCAGTGGCATGATTCGAACGGAGAATCCGAGATGATCAAGCTGACCCTGAACGGTAAACCAGCGTCCCTGTGCGCGGGAGATACGCTCATCGACCTGATCAGGCGACACCAACTGGAGAACCGGCGGATAGCGGTGGAACTGAATGCGGAGGTGGTGCCGCGCAGCCGTTACGGCGATGTGCGGCTACAGCCCGGCGACCGAATCGAAATCGTGCACGCCATCGGTGGTGGCTGAACCACTCAGACGCCGACGGAAGTGTCTCTGCGATGCAGCGCCAGCAGCTCCTTGGGCGCCTGAAGATCGCGCAGCGGACGCGTTCGACGCGAAGCGTGGTAGTACTCGTTGAACACGTCGAAATAGGCATCCAGTACATTCGCACTGGCCTGATCGCCGATCTGCTCGAGCATCGCGGCGGCGACCTCGGCGGTACAGAGGTGGTGCGACGCCACTTGCGTGCGCAGGTCGTAACGGGTTTCGCGTTCCGTGCGCGGCTCGATGACCGGTATGCGGTCAAGATAGCGACTGTGCCGAAACATCCGACGCGCCTGACGCCAAGTTCCATCCAGTATCATGAATACGGGCGGCCGGCCGGGCTTGGCCTCGAACTGGACCATACGATCGGCATAATCCGGCGCCGATGGAAACACGATGTAGGGGTCGAAATCGGCACTGTCGAGCAGCGCCAGGAAACGATCCTCGGGCTCGGTACGGCTCCACTCAAAGGCTTCGGAGCCGGCGATGGTATCGAGAATCAGGCGCCCGGTATTGGTCGGCTTGTAGACCTCTTTACGGTGGGTCAGCAGCCAGAAACGGGCCTGCGCCTGGACCTGTACACGATATTCGCAGATACAGCGATGGGCCGGCATCAGGCAGCTGTCGCAACGGGCAATATTGGAACCGCGGGCGACGAAGGGTTTGCGCGGATGTGTCAGATTGGCAGTCATCTAGAAAGCGGCTCGCGTTCCGGGCGACAGACGGGGCACGGTGACGCGGAACAGGGTTATGGCAGGGCATTTCCCGTGCCCGCCGTTGGATCCGGGGCACTATAGGGAGCCACCCTGCCACTGTCAATTGGCTTACTGCAGCGTCGGCGCCGCCTCCGTCGGAGCGGCGAACAGCTTGGTCGGCGCACCCCAGTCCAGCACTTCGCAACCACGATGGATCAGATGAATCACCTGGTGCAGTTCTGCGTAGTTGAGCACGCTGGTCGCAACCGCTTCCGCCTGAGCTTCGCCGAAAAAGGTGAGCAGGTATCTCCCGTCATGGAAGCTCGCGTCCAGGCGATGGAGCAGTATCGCCCGATCACGGGCTTCGAGCGGCGCTTCACGTACCTTCATGGCCTGCCGCGCCTGCTCGTGCTCGAACTGCGCCATCGCTTCCCGGTGCTCGCTCGGCATCTTGCTGACCCGCTCCGATGTCTGACTGACCAGCTGGTCGGCGGCCCCCAAAATGCGCAGGCACAATCTGCGTGTCAGCCAGAAATCGATCCGCGGCTGGCCGTTCTGCAGATTGCCGATCAACCGAATACGGTCTTCCTGCTGATCATACTGAAACGTAAACGAGGCGATATTCAACATCCCTTCACCCTACTCCGTAATTTATTACAGGGTCAACGCCCCTCCCGCACACCACTCGGGCCGAAGCGAGCCGCTTTCGTCCACAGCGGCTAGAATTAGCACAGACTTTACAGGAGGCATTACCATGAGTAAGCACTCGCTTATCCCCGGCTCCGAATTTCCTGCGTTCGAGCTGCCCACCATAGACCACGGCAAGGTCAGGATTGGCGCACCGGAGAGTGGCTGGGAGCTGGTGATCGTTTACCGTGGCAAACATTGTCCGTTGTGTCGACGCTATATCGACACCCTCCATGATTTACTGCCACATTTCCGTGAACGCGACGTACGCGTGGTCGCCATATCAGCCGACAGCGAGGAAAAAGCCGTCGCCTTTACGCGGGAGGGAGGATACCACCAACTGGTGGTCGGTTATGAACTCTCGATCGAGCAGATGCACCGACTCGGACTATACATCTCCGGACCTCGCAGCCCGGAGGAAACCGACCGGCCGTTCGCCGAGCCGGCTCTTTTCCTGGTCCGTCCCGACCACCGTATACAGGCCATAGAGGTGTCCAATGCCCCCTTCCTGCGGCCCGATCTCGGTCTGGTGCTCAACGGGATACGTTTTGTCCAGGACAACGACTACCCGATCAGAGGTCGCTTCGAAGCCTACCCGCTGTAGCCCTGCCCTTTACCCAAAATTCCCCCAATTCGTCCTCGGCAAGGCGGCGTTCGCAGGGAAGAGTGGTTTTCTTGCCAAGAACGGCAACACCGCCGAGGACGAATTGGGGGGGCTCTGAGAGGCGACTTATGGGTAAAGAGGCCAGGGCTTGCCTTTAGCCGCCGGTCATGTTCATGAAGCGGACGATCTGCACATCGCCCTCGTGGCTGAAGTGGTGGCGCTCAGGCTTCTTCTGGATGGCATTGACGATCGTTTCCTTGAGGCGGTCGACATCCCCGGGATAACGACGCAGCTGCGCCTTGAGATCCACCGCGTCTTCGTTGCCGAGGCATAGCAGCAGCTTGCCCTCGACGGTAACGCGGACACGGTTGCAGTCACCACAGAAGTTGTGGCTGTGGGGGGAAATGAAGCCGATGCGGCTGTCGCTGTCTGCCATGCGCCAGTAACGCGACGGACCGCCGGTGGATTCAGTGGTCGGCAGCAGTGGGTAGACATCCTCGATCAGGGCGCGAACGTCATCGCTGGAGCAATAGGTTTCGCCGCGATCATGCTCCGAGATATTGCCCAACGGCATCTCTTCGATAAAGCTGATATCCAGTTCGCGATCACGGGCGAAATCGACCAGATCCAGTATCTCGTCGTCGTTACGTCCCTTGAGCACCACCGCGTTAAGCTTTATACGCGTGAAACCGGCTTCCTGAGCAGCCGCAATACCGTCCACGACCTGCTGCAGTCGCCCGGTGCGGGTCAGTTCCCGGAAGCGGTCCTCGCGCAGGGTATCAAGACTGATATTGAGTCGATTGACGCCGGCATCTCTGAGCGGGCGGGCATAACGGCTCAGCTGGGAACCATTGGTGGTGACACAGAAATCGCGCAGCCCCGGTAAGCGGCCGATACCGTCGAACAGGCTGGTCACATCACGCCGCACCAGCGGTTCTCCGCCGGTCAGGCGGATTTTTGTGACTCCGAGCTCGGTGAAGGCGCGGGCAATCGCCTGGATCTCTTCCAGTGAGAGCACCTGCTGACGTGGCAGGAAGGTCATATCCTCTGCCATGCAGTACACGCAACGGAAGTCGCAACGGTCCGTCACCGACATCCTGACATAGGTGATCTGGCGTCCAAATGGATCGATAAGCTGCTCAGTCGCCACTTGAAACCTCGTTCTCTTTTTCTTGCTTTATCCCGCCACTCACCGGGCATAATCGGGCTACGATATCATGTTGTATACATTTTGTCCGATATAAAAATACCAGAGTTGCGACGCCTTTGTAACCGAAGGCGACAAGCCTGCGCAGGCAGCAGTTGCTGCAGTGGGAGCAAGAATTCCGGAAGCGCCTCCCCCTGGCATCGCCTGGAACCTCGCCGGAGCAAACGCGGGGTTCTGCAAAGAGCTCTACTGCTTCAGGTGCTCTTGCTTCTCACAGTCAATCTTAAGCCAGGGCAGAGAATGCCTTCTACAACTGCCTGCGCCGTAAAAAATAAGGAAACATCGCTTCCTTTTCTCATTGCCGGCAGGAACTCAATCAGGTCCGTACTTATCCTCGAAACGCACGATGTCATCCTCGCCTAGATAGGAACCGGATTGTACTTCGATCAGTTCCAGTGGAATCTTGCCTGGATTCTCCAGCGAGTGCACGACCCCCACAGGAATGTAGGTAGACTCGTTTTCAGTCAGCAGCAAAGTTTCTTCACCACGACGCACACGAGCCGTGCCGGACACCACAATCCAGTGTTCTGCGCGATGGTGATGCATCTGAACCGATAGGCTGGCGCCGGGTTTAACGGTAATTCTTTTCACCTGATACCGTACGCCCTGGTCGATTAAGTCGTACTTTCCCCAGGGTCGGTAGACCTCCCGGTTAATGGCATATTCACTGCGTCCTTTCGACTTTAGTTCCTCGACAACGCCTTTCACGTCCTGCACCCGCTGTTTGTCAGCCACCAGGATGGCATCCGGCGTTTCGACAACCACCATATCCTTCAGCCCTATGGTTACAACTAGCCGACTGTTTGCATGAACCATGGAGTTTGTCATGTCCTGGTGGAGCACATCGCCGTTCACGGCATTACCGGCGGCGTCCTTCACCCTTAGCCCCCACAGCGACGACCAAGAACCAATATCGCTCCAACCTGCATCGAGCGGCACCATGACCGCATTGTCTGTGTTCTCCATGACAGCATAATCGATGGACTCGCTCGGACAGTTAGCAAATGCCTGTGTATTGATACGCAGAAAGTCCAGATCCTCGTGGGTTTCGTCCATGGCTACACGGCAGGCTTCGAAGATATCGGGACGGAAGCGTTCCAGTTCGTGAAGATAACGACTGGCTCGGAACAGGAAGATGCCACTATTCCAGTAATACTCGCCACTGCTGACATATGCCTGCGCTCGTTCGAGGTTCGGCTTCTCGACGAACTCCGCCACCCGGTAGCCCACGTTACCCCGTGGAGCGCCACGGCGAATATAACCGTAACCCGTTTCCGCGACGTTAGCGACGATACCGAACGTTACCAGGTCGCCCTCTTCCGCCAGTGGGCGCGCCATCTCTACCTGCTTCAGGAACTCCGCCTCGTTCTGAATCACATGGTCGGCCGCAACTACCAGCAGCAGGGGATCTCCTTCCTCGCGACATGCCCGCAGGGCGACAAGCGCGATGGCGGGAGCAGTGTTGCGGCTGACAGGCTCAAGCAGGATCTCTGCTTCTTGCCCAACGTCCCGCATCTGTTCCGCCACAATAAAGCGATGCTCTTCGTTACAGATCACCAAGGGACGATCGAGTGACAGCTCACGCACCCTGTTGAGGGTGGTTTGCAGCATGGTTTGAGTCTCGGCTAGCGCGAGAAACTGCTTAGGATATAGCTCGCGAGAAAGTGGCCAGAGGCGTGACCCGGAGCCGCCGGCCATAATCACCGTTTTCATAAATACGGTCCTTACATCAGATTTTAGGCGGGTGCACAACAACACCCCGGCATAACCCTGTGTAACAACAATGATCGGGGCAGAAGCAATATTCTCCGGGGCGTCATTGTCGCGTGACCGTAAACTCTGAGCAACTAACACATGGCAGGTGTAGCAGAGCGCAGCCCGTCGCGCCCGGCTGTGGTTGGCAGGCTGAGCCTGGATCGGATTAGGAAGGGCTTGGTGCAATATACAAGCGTCAACAATGCCGCATCGCCATAAACGGAAGAACCCCGGCCTCAACGAGACCGGGGTTTCCGTTATTAGATGCTTGGCGCCTCGCGCAGGCGCGGGCCATGCTGCGGGCGGTGCAGGCCGCAGCCGTCAAAACGGGTCGAAGCAGGCTCAGTGTGCCCCGCGAAGCGTTTTGGGTATCGTCTCTATCCGATATCGCCCTACTCTCTCATGGCAGGACGGCCGCAAGCGGCGCTGTTAACCGTTCCCATGTGACGGTCATCGCCACCGAACAGCCACAACAAAAACGCCCCGACCAATCAGCCGGGGCGCTTTTGTTTAATTAGATGCTTGGCGCCTCAGGCGGAGCCTGAGCCGTCCCGCGGGCGATGCACGCCGCGGTCGCGCCACCGGGGCAAAGCAAGCTTTGCCTTTATCCGGTGTC
>JABXIM010000116.1 GCA_013373085.1 Oceanospirillaceae bacterium
AAAAAGGCAGTTAGCGAGAAGCTAGCTGCCTTTTGTGTTTCTGGGGGTCCCTATCCAGACAAGTTTTGTAGAGAAATCCCCGACGGGTATTAGAAAACTTTGATCTCCTCCCCATAAATAGGGCCGTTTCTAAAGTTAGGGTCTCTTGTCGGCCCTGAAACCCCAGCGTCCGCTTGCAGAATAATGCGTAAAGAGATCATAAGACCGGAAATGACCCAAAACGGACCATCACGTCTTAAGAACAATGTCCAGCACCTCATTGTCCCGCAACCTTTACCTGCCAAAGGAAGAAAGGGCGACAATACAATCTACCCATGGTCGCAATTCAATACCTCTGAACACATTACATGATTACACCCTATGGTAGATGATTCGCGCTACAAACGTGATAAAGACCAAAAATGCAGAAGTATTATACGAAGGATAAAAATTTAAAATGTTTAAAAACAATACATTACACCCAGTACAGGCGAAAATTGAAAAATACACTTGAATGTATTGGAAAAAGTTAGAAATGATTAAGGAATGGTAAACGAATGTAAAAGCAATACAACCTATGATTTATTTCATTTACACAATAACGGGGGGGGATTATGTTCATCAAATTGGCCTATCGCCATCAAGCATGCTTCACAAAATACCTAGCGCAACAGATTGCTGCATTCCAGTCCCTTTCTATCCCCGACCACACCTATATCCACATCAGAGATCATCGAACTTCGCATTGATAGCAAAACGCTGGCTATCAATTGAAGTGGGGCTAGCGCTCCATACAAACCGGGGCCGATGAACGCAGCAAAACACTCATCGGCCCCTTACATCCAACCTTAATTCAAAGAATGGACATACGATATGTACGAAAATTCACGAGAACTTTCCACTGAAGAAATGAAGGTCGTATCAGGCGCTGGTGGCGTTACTTGGACCCAATCTGTTATGGGTGAGACTTGGTATGTACAACAAGGCGGCGCAACCGTCGGCCAAACATCAAACGCTGGAGGGGGCTTCGTAACAGTCAATATCTTCAGTGGGTCCGTGTCACTACCTAGCCCTAGTGGCTCAGGCACTGTGACGGTTTCAGCAGGGCAGTCTATAACTTATATCGATGCCAACGGCAATCGACTGCCTGATGTTGTGGATGAAGACCAAGGCGCCACAGGTGGCTCAGACTAAGAAAGCATATGGCGGGGGCGATATATTCGCTCTCGCCTCCAAATCCCATACAGGTGACGCTAAATGATCTCCCTTCGCAGAACTCTTACTGGCATCATGGCACTCGGAATGCTCTCAACCGTTCCCTTGCAAGCAGGTGAATTTGCCCTACGGTGTGGAAAGTCAGACATAAAGTTCACGCCAGACGGGCGGTTTCTTGAATACATTGATGACGATACCCAGGAATTTGTTTTTCGGTCCATCAAAGGCGATGAAACACGCTACAAGGCAGAGACATTCATCAAAGATAGAGGCTTTTCCTTTGGAAGCCACAGATCTTACATGTTAGGCCAATCAGGCTTCCTTTTCATGCCCAAGTCCGGCAAAAAAAAAGGCTTCCAATTTCTGCACCCCACCAAAGGAAGAACCGAGACATATCAGGACAAAAGAGACTTCAATCTTGTTTACACTCCTGACTCATACACGGGGCCAAATTTCTTCCCGCACTCGTCACCTACCACTCCTGAAAAAGTAGGATATATCACGACATTTCACGAACTATCTTTTCAGGAACTCCCCCCACCTTTCGTGGCTAGGATTCAGAAAAACACCGCCTTCAAGGATACAAAAAGACTTGCTGCCAACCTCATCTATGACATTGATGGATTGGTAGAACAAAAGAAGCTGGGCCCGGCTCATGACGTGCCTTACATGCGTTTGCCTGACAATTGGCCCATCAGCATGCCTGGGGTCCCAACATATGTAAGGGATATCGCCCCTGGACGGCATGCCCAGTGGCAAGATGCCCCGGATGGCAGCCTCGCCTTCCGAACAACAAATGAAAAATTTGTACCCGAAGAAGGCTCAATGTTGCGCAGACAAGACCCAATCTTCAAGCGCCCTCTCCCCATCAAATTTGGAATGCTCCTTGAACATTTCAACTTGGAAACCAAGGAATGGGAAAAGGTTTATTCGCTTGGCTATCAGGAAAAGGTGCATGTATTCCCATCCAGCGATTGGCGGGAAAAGGGTTGGGTATATGCCCTGTCGAACCGCGCACGCAATACAACCGCCCTCGTGAAGCTACATTTCCGGGAAGGCCGGGAAGAACTGATCTTCAACGCACGCTCGGCTGATATATCCAACGTTAAATTCACAGAAGGGTATAAGTCTGTCGTCGCGGTGTCATGGGATGACGGCATGCTCAGAAGCCATTATTTTGACCCTCAGGTGACGGACGCTGCAGGCCAAATTACTGAGAAGCTACACGCCGCGCTTGAATATGTTGGCCGAGGCTTCAACGGCAGCAGCCTACTGTTTCGCTATAGCGATGGCGGCGAGACACTTGGTGGGCACGCCCTATTTAATCTTGCAGACGGCTCGGTGGAGCAAATCGCCAAAGACTGCGCTTCCTACAATGGCTTTGAGATGCCTGGAGTCAGGCAAAGCAGCGTTGAGACGCTTGCCCTGAAGACACCCTCTTCACAAGCCGACATATATACAAATTCATACCTTTCTGCCCCCAAGGGCTCCGATCAAAAAGGAGAACGATTACCGCTTCTAATCTGGATCCACGGCGGTCCACATGAAAGACAATATTATTCCGACGTTGTTTTGCCCCGATTTGCCGCGAGCCTTGGATACGCCGCGCTGCGCATAAACTACCGAGGATCATCAGGATTGGGCATCGCATACAAGCAAGCGATCTACAACAAGGTTACCCCTTATGCAGCCGAAGATATTCTTGCGGTGCTTGAGCATGTCAAACGATTGAAAAACATCGACGATCAAAGGGTAGTTATTGCGGGCTTCAGCGCAGGCGCCTATATCGCCTTCGACACGTTCCTACGCCTGCCTAATCGTTTCTCCAAACTTATTACCATTGGCCTTCCAAGCAATTGGCAATCAGTTACAGCGAAGAAATTGAGGTTCTGGGCCCTGTATGATGACGACTATCGCCACCTACATGGCACAGACGGCAACTTGCCCATGTTTCCTATCAATGAAACCGAGCCCCTGATCAGAGAATATCGCAACGGACCTACCCCTCCGATCACCATCATTTATGGTGAGAAAGATATTGAGGGCGCGCTCAGTTATAACGAAGACATCAGTGCAAAGTCTGCCTACCTGCAGGAATTGATGGGGAAGTTGCGACAGCATGGACACAATGTGAAGCTCCTTGAGCTTCCAGAGTTGCGGCACAGCTTTTCATACCCCTACCAATCTTCCAAAACTTATCTTGAGGCTGTCGCCCAAGCTATAACTCAGTAAGGCATTCCGTCATGTGGTCTATGAACGCTGGGGTTATGGGGTTCTCTAGCAAGAGCAAGTTGCCAATCCTCCTGCAGTCAGAAGCTGCGGAGTGCGGTATCGCATGCATGGCGATGGTTGCCTCTTATCACGGACACTTACTGGACCTGCCCACTATGAGGAGGAAGTTCCCTCCTTCGTTGAAGGGCGCGACCCTTCTGGACTTGGTCGACATAGCCGACAACCTGGGGTTCTCCGCACGACCTTTAAGGACAGAGCTCAACACATTAAAAGAAGTCAAAACTCCCGCAATCCTTCATTGGGATTTAAACCACTTTGTAGTTCTAGCAAAAGCGACAGGCGCAGGAATTACGATACATGACCCAGCACGAGGTGCAGTCTTTACCCCTTGGTCAGACGCCTCGAAACATTATACGGGAATTCTTCTTGAGCTTAGCCCCACCTCTTCTTTCGAACGAAAGACCGAAATTCAACCCGTAAAACTGACTGATTTTTGGGGGCGGATTACTGGCCTTAAAACGAGCATGCTGCAGGTTCTATTGCTTGCTGTGTTCCTTCAGGTTTTCACGCTGATTTCCCCACTCTACCAGCAGCTCAGCAATGCTGCTTTCACCGCGCAGGCCTTCGATCACAATGCGGATCTTCTCTTCGGCACTGAACTTGCGCCGGCTGGCTCGGCGGATATCCTTGACCGCCTTCTCGGCGCCGCTTTTTGAACTTGTTGATTTTGCTCTCATCTTCATTCCTTACGTCATTACGATGAGACCAAAATCCTCCTTTAACAATATCTCAAATCTGTCTCATAGGCGCTGAAGGGGAACAACCGCCTTTGGCGAGTTTGAGAAGCCTGACAGGGCAAACTGAAGGTCTACTCTTGAATGAAATAGCGGCCCTGTCGGATAATCTCATTTTATGTGTCGCAAATGACGGATTGTCTCAGTTT
>JABXIM010000140.1 GCA_013373085.1 Oceanospirillaceae bacterium
AGATCGCGATGCCGATATAGAGCGCGAAGGACCCCCCGATAAAGAGGTAAGTCAGAAAATCGAGACTCATGATAATTCCGCCTTCAGGTTGCGTTTATCGTTGTTATTCGTGGACGTCATATTTTTCGTCGAGCTTGTTCATGCTGTGCACGTAGGCCCAGATGAGAACGACGAAGACGTAGATGGATCCCTGCTGCGCAAACCAGAATCCCAGCGGGAAACCGAAGAACTGAATTTCATTGAGCTGTTCGACGAAGAGGATACCGCAGCCGTAGGATACGACGAACCAGATCACCATGTAGGTAGCGATGATGCGAAGGTTCTCGCTCCAGTAGGCTTTGGCTTTTTCAACACTCAGAGACATAGCCGCTTACCTTTATTGTTGTTGAGATGGAGGACAGCTTGAATCTAACAAAGACCGGGGGGCTGCAAAGCCCCGACTTTAGTCCAAAGACAGCCCTGAAAGGCCCCTCCCATAACCGATTAAGCATTTGATTTGTATTGAATAAATACTAAAAAAAACGAATCTGGGCGCGGCACGCCCAAAGGGTTATACAATAGTCGTACGGCACGACGGTAAATTCAGGTAGACACTGTCCTTTCCCAACAAATACAAGGCACTGCCCATGCTGTCCGGTTGGTCCATCATTCTGATTTCCCTGGCCTATGTCGGCGTGCTGTTCGCCATCGCCTACTACGGCGACTCGACGGCCAAGGGACGTTCCTACGCCGCCAACCCGGTGATCTATTCGCTGTCGCTGGCGGTCTACTGCTCATCCTGGACCTTTTACGGCGCCGTCGGCCGCGCCGCCTCCAGTGGCTGGGAGTTTCTCGCCACCTACCTGGGGCCGGTACTGGTGTTCATCTTCGGCTGGCGCCTGATCGAGAAGGTCATCCTGGTCAGCAAAGAACAGAACATCACCACCATTTCGGACTTCGTGTCGTCACGTTACGGCAAGAGCCAGAGCCTGGCGATACTGGTAACACTGATTGCTGTGCTCGGCACCATTCCCTATATCGCGCTGCAGCTGAAGGCGGTGGCGATCAGCTACGACGCCCTGGCCCCGGCCGCCAGCGACGCCCTTAGCAAGGGACATGACACGGCGCTCTTCGTGGCACTGTTGATGGCGGTATTCGCGGTGCTGTTCGGCACGCGCCATATCGACGCGACCGAACATCACGAGGGCATGGTACTGGCGGTGGCCTTCGAATCGATCGTCAAGCTCGCGGCCTTTCTATCCGTCGGCCTGTTCGTCACCTTTCAGGTGTTCGAGGGCCTCGACGACATGCTGTTCAACCTGGTCTCGCAGCTCAGCTACAACGAGAACTTCGGCACCCTGTTCAAGGAAAGCTTCCTCACCGAAACGCTGCTTGCCTGCGGTGCCGTCCTCTGCCTGCCACGCCAGTTCCACGTCACCATCGTCGAAAACACCAACGTCAACAACCTGCGCACTGCGCGCTGGCTGTTCCCGCTTTACCTGGTGCTGCTCGCGGCGTTCGTATTGCCGATCTCGGTCGCCGGTTACCTGATGTTCGGGCAGGGTGCGGTGGATGCCGATACGTTCGTGCTGATGCTGCCGCTGGCCGCCGATTACAAGATGCTGGCCACCTTCGCCTTCATCGGCGGCCTGTCCGCCTCGACCAGCATGGTCATCGTCGCCAGCGTGACGCTGGCGACCATGGTCTGCAACGACATCGTCATGCCGCTGCTGCTGCGTGTTCCGCGACTGCGGCTTGACCAGAACAAGGACCTCGGCGCACTGCTGCTGCGGGTGCGCCGCATTACCATCGTCTGCCTGCTGCTGCTGGCCTACTTTTACTACCGCATACTCGGCGACCAGGGATCCCTGGCGTCTTTCGGACTGCTGGCATTCGTCGCCGCCATCCAGTTTCTGCCGGCGATCCTCGGCGGTATCTACTGGAAGGCGGGTAACCGTTTTGGCGCCCTCGCCGGCCTCTGCGGCGGCTTTTTCGTCTGGGTTTATACCCTGGTCATCCCTACCCTGCTCGACGCCAACCTGATTTCCCACAGCATGCTGCCGCTACAGATCCGCGCCGATAGCTGGCTGGCACCGACCAACCTGTTCGGCCTCGGCGGTCCCGACGGACTCGAGCCGCTGAGCCACGGGGTATTCTGGAGCCTCGCCGTCAACGGTTTTCTCTACTTGCTGCTATCGCACTACAGCGGATCCCGACTGGTCGACCGCATACAGGCCAGCGCCTTCGTGGATGTCTACAGCAAGGAACTGCTCGACACAGGACGTCATTATGGACAGGTGACCGTTGGCGACCTGCAAATGCTCACGGAACGCTTCCTCGGCAGCAGCCGCACTCAGCACGCCTTTGCCGGTTTCTCGCTACAGCGCAATGAGAAGCCGCCGCTGTCCGGCGACCGGGCTACACCGGAAATGATCCAGTTCACCGAACGCCTGCTCGCGGGCGTCATAGGCGCTTCCTCGGCGCGCATCGTGCTCGCCTCCATCCTGCGCGGCAAGGAGATGCAGATCGGCGATGTCGTCACCATCGTCGACGAGGCGTCCCAGGCGCTGCGGTTCAACCGCTCTTTGCTGCAGTCGACCATCGAGAACATTACCCAGGGCATCAGCGTGGTGGACCAGCAACTGAGGCTTGTCGCCTGGAACCGTCGCTACATCGAGATGTTCCGCTACCCCGACGGCCTGATCTGCGTCGGCCGGCCGATCGAGGAGATCTTCCGCTATAACGCCGGCCACGGCGAATACGGCGATGGCGACGTCGAGGAACTGGTACAACAACGCCTGGAGAGCCTTCAGGACAGCAATCCCCATGTCTACGAGCGCTACCGTCCAAACGGCACCGTGGTGGAGGTGCGCGGCAATCCGATGCCGAATGGCGGCTTCGTCACCACCTATGCCGATATCACCAGCCACAAGCGCATCGAGGCAGCCCTGCGCGAAAGCGAGCAGAATATCCGTACCTATACCGACAACGTGCCGATCCTGATCGCCTACCTCGACAACAAGGGCCGCTACCTGTTCGTCAACAAGGCCTACGCCGATGCCTTCGGACTTGACCGCCACAACGTTCAGGGGCTGTCCTACACCGACGTACTGAGTCCGGACGAACGGGCCGAGCGCGCCGGCCTGATCGACAAGGCCCTGAGCGGTGAGCGGGTGCGCTTCGAGTCGCGAATGCCGAGCCGGGCTCCTACCGCTCAGCCCCGTTATGCCGAGGTCACCTATATTCCGCATTTCAACGAGCGTGGACGGGTCACCGGTTACTTCACCCTGTATCAGGACATCACGGAACGGCGCATCGCCGAGCTGGCGCTGAAGGAAACCAACGAGACACTGGAACAGCGGGTCCGCGAGCGCACCCAGGCGCTATCGACCGTCAACCGGGAGCTGCGCAAGGAAAATACCGTGCGGGCGCTGATCGAGGACGAGCTGCGCCAAGCCAAGGCCGATGCCGAGGCTGCCAATCTTGGCAAGACCCGGTTCCTCGCGGCCGCCAGCCATGACCTGCTGCAGCCACTGAACGCTGCGCGACTCTTTACGTCGGCGCTGGATCAGCAAAGCCACGACGAGAGCACCCACCAGCTGGTACGCAACCTCGACGGCTCGCTGAGGGCGGCCGAAGAACTGATCACCGCGATACTGGACATCTCCAAGCTCGACGCCGGCGCCCTCGAACCCAACATCACCGATTTCCCGATCAGCCAGATGCTGACCAACCTCAGTACCGAATTCACCCTCCTGGCCGGCGAGAAGCAGCTGCAGTTGCGCTGGCGCGACAGCCGCCAGGTGGTGCGCACCGACCAGGCACTGCTGCGCCGAATCCTGCAGAACTTCCTCTCCAACGCCGTGCGCTACACCCAGCATGGCAAGATCCTGCTTGGCGCCCGCAGAAGGGGGGACAGGCTGCGGCTGGAGGTCTGGGATACGGGGGTCGGGATCGCACCGGACAAGCTGGACGAGGTGTTCGAGGAGTTCAGGCGCATCGACAACCCCAAGCACAGTCAGGTCAAGGGACTGGGGCTGGGGCTGGCGATCACCGACCGTATCGCGCGAATGCTGGGACACCGCATCCAGGTCCGCTCCTGGCCCGGCCGCGGCACCGTTTTCAGCATAGAAGTGCCGCTGGGCGACCCGGCGAAAGCCGTGAAGCCCAAGGCGGAGCAACGCGGCTGGATCCGCAGCAAGGGACTGAACGGTCTGAAGGTACTGGTGATCGATAACGAACCGAAGATACTGGAAGGCATGCGGGCGCTGCTTGGCGGCTGGTCCTGCGAAACCCTGACCGCGCTGAGCGTGGACGAGGCCCGCGTGCAACTGGATGCCTCGGGGATGGAGCCGGATATTATCCTCGCCGACTACCACCTCAACGAGACCTACACCGGCCTGATGGCTCTGCAGGAACTGACGCCCCGCTGGGCACGGGAGATACCGGCAGTAATCATCACCGCCGATCGCACCGACGGGGTGCGCGACGAAATCGCCGACGCCGGCGCCCAACTGCTGACCAAGCCAGTCAAGCCTGCGGCGCTTCGCGCGATGATCAACAAGCTGACCGCCAGTAGTGGGAGCGGCACCATCGCCGCGAATGCCTCAAGTTCGCTCTGAGTACCCATTCGCGGCGGGGCGCCGCTCCCACTACCCCAGTTCGGTCTTAGGCGGCTCCACGCCCAGGCGCTGTGCCGCGATTACGGCCTGGGTCCGGCTGTGAACGCCAAGCTTGCGCAGAATGGCGGTGACATGAGCCTTGATGGTGGCCTCGGAAACGTTGAGCTCGTAGGCAATCTGCTTGTTCAGCAGGCCCTCGGTGAGCATGTTGAGCACCCGGAACTGCTGCGGCGTCAGCGATACCAGCGCTTCGGCGAACTCCTGGTCTTCGGCCGATACTTCTTCGCTGCTTTCGGCGATCTCCTGTGGCAGCCACTCCTCTCCCTGCAGAACCGCCGTGATGGCTTCGGAAATCACGTCCAGCGGCGCGGACTTCGGTATGAAACCGGACGCGCCGTATTCGATCGCCCGCTTCATCACCTGCACTTCCTCGCTGCCGGACACCACCACCACCGGTATCCCGGGGTTCTGGCCGCGCAGAAATACCAGGCCGGAGAAACCGTTGGCCCCTGGCATATGAAGATCCAGCAGCACCAGATCCGCATCACCATGCTGCTCGACCGCTTCCTGCACCGCTTCCAGGGTGTCCGCCTCCACGATCTGCACGCCAGGAACAGCCTGGGTCACGGCCTGTTTCAGCGCCGCCCGAAACAACGGATGGTCGTCGGCAATGATGATCTTCTGCGCTAACTGCATGCATACTCTCCCGTCTTCGCCCCTGCGCGGGCTTTTATTATATCGAGCCGGTATGAAAACACCGCTCATTCCAGATCGTGCGAGGACGTACCTCCATTACTGGAAGGCCTGTGCAATCCCTTGTAAAGACCGGATTTTGCAAAAAGCTGCCTTACTCTCCAGTGCCGGTAATTCGTGCTCGGGGCCGGTCACCGGGTGCGTAAAGCGGCTTATCCCGAATCGATTTACGCGTCGTCCGTATTTATACCGGATGCACCTGACTTTAATAGCAAAAAGCCTCCCCGGCCAGAGGCCGGAGAGGCTTTTCATCATTTCCGTTAAACCGGCGCCGACAAAAGCGACGCAGCAGGCGTCGCCGTCATCCTTACTTCCGGTTCAGGCGCTTCTCGATCAGATCGTCGACCACAGACGGATCCGCCAGCGTCGAGGTGTCGCCGAGGCTGCCAAAATCGTCTTCGGCGATCTTGCGCAGAATACGGCGCATGATCTTGCCGGAACGGGTCTTCGGCATGCCCGGTGCGAACTGGACCAGGTCCGGCGAGGCGATCGGGCCGATATCGTTGCGCACCCAGTTACGCAGCTCCTTGAGCAGGTCCTCGGATTCCTCGAAGCCGGCCTGCAGCGTCACGTAAACGTAGATGCCCTGGCCCTTGATGTTGTGCGGGTAGCCCACCACCGCCGCTTCGGCGACCGCCGGATGCGCCACCAGCGAGGACTCGATCTCGGCGGTGCCCATGCGGTGCCCGGAGACGTTGAGCACGTCGTCGACACGGCCGGTGATCCAGTAATAGCCATCCTCGTCGCGGCGTGCACCGTCGCCGGTGGTGTAACAGCCCTTGAAGGTGGAGAAGTAGGTCTGCACGAAGCGCTCGTGATCGCCCCAGATCGACCGGCTCTGGCCCGGCCAGGAGTCCTTGATCACCAGGTTGCCGTCCACGGCGCCCTCCAGCTCGTTGCCCTCGTTATCCACCAGCGCCGGCTGCACACCGAAGAACGGGCGGGTTGCCGAACCCGGCTTGGTGTCGGTTGCACCGGGCAGCGGCACGATCATGATGCCGCCGGTCTCGGTCTGCCACCAGGTATCGACGATCGGGCAGCGGCCCTGACCGACGACGCGGTGGTACCACTCCCAGGCTTCGGGGTTGATCGGCTCGCCGACAGAACCCAGCAGTTTCAGGCTGGAGAGGTCGGAGTCGCCCAGCACGCCCTCGCCCTGCTGCATCAGCGCGCGGATCGCGGTCGGCGCGGTGTAGAACTGGTTGACCTTGTGCTTCTCGATGACACGGCCGAAGCGGCTGTTGTCCGGGTAGCTCGGCACGCCCTCGAACATCAGGGTGGTGGCGCCGTTGGCCAGCGGACCGTAGACAATGTAGCTGTGGCCGGTGACCCAGCCGACGTCGGCCGTACACCAGTAGATATCGCCTTCGTGATAGTCGAAAACGTACTCGTGGGTCATGGCGGCGTAGACCATGTAGCCACCGGTGGTGTGCTTGAGGCCTTTCGGCTTGCCGGTGGAACCGGAGGTATAGAGGATGAACAGTGGATCTTCGGCGTTCATCTCCTCGGCCGGACACTCGACCGACGCCTTGGCGGTGATCTCGTGATACCAGACATCACGGTGATCGTGCCAGGCCAGCTCGTCGCCGGTACGCTTGACCACCACCACTTTCTCGACGAATTTGGCCGCCGCCGGATCGGTCAGTGCCTTGTCGACGTTGGCCTTGAGCGGTACCACCTTGCCGCCGCGCAGCGAGTAGTCGGAGGTCACCACGACCTTGGACGCGGCGCCTTCGATACGGTTGGCCAGGGCTTCCGGCGAGAAGCCGCCGAATACAATGGAGTGCACCGCACCCAGTCGCGCGCAGGCCAGCATCGCCACCGCGGCTTCCGGAATCATCGGCAGGTACAGGGTCACGACGTCGCCTTTCTCGACGCCCTGGGCTTTCAGCGCGCTGGCGAAGCGGCAGACGCGCTCGTAGAGGTCGCGATAGGTGATGTTCTCGGATTCGCTGGGGTCGTCACCCTCCCAGATGATCGCGACCTGGTCGCCGCGGGTTTCCAGATGACGGTCGAGGCAGTTGTAGGACGCATTGAGGGTGCCGTCCTCGAACCAGCGGATATCGACGTTGTGCGGATCGAAGGAGGTGTTCTTGACCTTGCTGTAGGGGGTGAACCAGTCGAGGCGCTTGCCGTGTTCGCCCCAAAAGGCATCGGGATCCTTGACTGACTGCTCGTACATCGCCAGATACTTGGCGTTGTCGATATGCGCCTTGGCGGCGAACTCCGGATTTACCGGGTGAATCTTCACTTCACTCATCTCGGGTGCCCTTAGCTTGCTTGTTGTAATTTTGCCTGGCGGCGGCGTCCGCCTGCCGACCATGATTGCTTAGTGTTATACCGAACAGGCGGGTCCGGTTTGTATTAGACGTTCGTCTCCCGCCATCTGCGACCTTGGTGCCGTTCGACAAGGATAGTCAGAGTTGAGGCGGTGCGGTGCGCTTCGCTTGCCAGCACCTTCGGGACCGAAAAAACCGTTGCAGGGCGCCAGGACTGCAACTAACCGCACCGAATGCGGCATCAAAACTCGAACCCGCTCTCGCGCATCCTCGCCAGTTTGTAGCGCAGCGTGCGTGGGCTCACGCCCAGCTTTTCCGCCGCGCCCTTGCGACTGCCACCGGACTGTTTCAGCGCATCGGCGATCAGTTGAAATTCGTGATGACGCATATCGGAGCCGAGCTGCCCCGCCGCCTCGCAGTGCTGCGCGATATCGGCGACCTCCGCCGGCCGGGCCTCGCTGAACTGGCCGAGACTGATGGCCCCCGGAGACAGGTGCAGATCGTTCGCCTCCAGCTGCGTGCCCGGCTGGAGAATCAGCGCTCGCTGGATGACATTGTCGAGTTCGCGCACATTGCCGGGCCAGGCGTGCTCGCGCAGGCGTTGCCGCGCTTCGGCATCGAGCAGCGCCAGTGGCCGGTGCATCTTGGTGCAATGCTTGGCCAGCAGACGCTCGGCCAGCGGCACGATATCGGCCGGGCGCTCGCGCAGCGGCAGCCACTGCAGCGGAAAAACGTTGAGGCGATAGTAAAGATCTTCGCGAAACTTGCCTTCCGCGACGTAGTTCTCCAGCGCCCGGTTACTGGTGGCCAGTACCCGGACATCGAGCCGGATCGTCTTGCGACCGCCGATCCGCTCCACTTCCTGTTCCTGCAGTACCCGCAGCAGCTTGGCCTGGAGCCCCAGGTCCATTTCGCTGATTTCGTCGAGCAGCAGCGTGCCGCCGTCGGCCTGCTCGAACTTGCCGGGGTTACTGTTGTAGGCCCCGGTAAAGGCACCCTTTTCGTAACCGAACAGTGTGGCCTCGAGCATGTTCTCGGGAATGGCGGCGCAGTTGATGGCGACAAAGGGCCTGTCGCATCGATTCGACTGCTGGTGTATATACTGCGCCAGCACCTCCTTGCCCGTTCCTGACTCGCCGGTGATCAGTACCGTCGAGTCGGTTTCGGCGACACGGCGCGCCAGTTGCAGCAACTGGCGGCTGGAAGCCTCTTCGGCTATCGGAGCCTCGTAACCGGCCGATCGCGCGCCGCCGGCGAAACGGCGGATGGTTTCGATCAGTTGCTCCGGCGCGAACGGTTTCATCAGGTAATCGACGGCACCGGCACGAATCGCCTCCACCGCCTTCTGCACCTGACCGAAAGCGGTAATCAGTATCACCGGCAGACAGGGGTGGCTCTGTTGCAGTTTCGCCAGCAGGCCATGGCCGTCCAGCCCCGGCATATTGACGTCGCTGACGACGATATCCATCGTATTGCGCCGCAACAGCTCCAGCGCCTGCAGGCCGTCCCCGGCTTCGAGGTAACTCAGCCCCGCAAGCTCCAGCGTATCCGCCAGCGCCTCGCGCAACTCCTGGTCATCCTCGACGATCAGTACCTTGATTGCCATTTTGTCCTTATCAATCCCTGTTGTCGCGATCCACGATTACGTAGGGTGGAATGAGCCCAAAGGCGAATTCCACCATAACGATCAGGTTACACCTTGGCTTCTTCTTACCAAGCCCTGTCGGAGCCGATGTCACCGGGAACGCCACCCGGTGGAACGCCACCCGGTGGAGCGCCACCCTACCTTCATGTCAAAAACGGTATCAATATCGCCGCCCGGGTTCCCTGCCCCGGCATCGACTCGAGTTCGAAACGCCCATGGTGCGCCCGGGCCACCACCTGGGCCACAGCCAGGCCGAGACCTGTACCGTGGGACTTGGTGGTGTAGAAGGGCTGCAGCGCCTGTTTCTTTGTCTCAGCGTCCATGCCGGGGCCCTGATCGGCGATTTCCAGGCGCAGGTATTCGCCTTCCACCCGTGCCGTCAGCACCAGCTCGGTCCCGGCGCCACAGGCCTGCAGCGCGTTGTCGACCAGGTTCTGCAGCGCTCCGAGCAGCGTTTCGCGGTTGCACTGCAGCTGCACGCCCGGCGCCTCGTTGCGGCAATCGCAGTCGGCATCCTGCTGCGACAGCGGCGCATCGAGCATGTCCTCGATCGCCCTGAACAACTCGTCGGTCGACACCCGGTCATCGAGGCGGGTTTCGCCCCGGGCGAACACCAGCATGTCGCGCACCTGCTGCTCGAGGTTGTCCAGCCGCAGTTTCACCTTGCCGGCGAAACGTATCCGTTGATCGTCGGTCAGTTCAGAACGTCCAAGGTGACCGGCGTAGAGCAGCGCCGCCGACAAGGGCGTGCGTATCTGATGCGCCAGCGAGGCCATCATACGCCCCATCTCAGACAGCCGCTGGTAGTGCGCCAGGCGCGACTGCAGCAGGCGGGTATCGGTCTGATTGGTCAGCAACACCAGTTGCCCCGGCTCGTTCTCCATTGCCCGCGTTGCCAGGCTGACCCGCCGGCCGTCGCGCAACGAAACCTCATGGCCGTCGTCACTGCGGGGCGCGAAGCTGCGCCGGATGACGTCGATCCAGGGCTGCCCCAGCAAAGGCTCGCCCAGCAGGTCGGCGGCCGCGGGGTTGCACTGGGCGACGCGGCCATCGCCACCGATCAGAATCACGCCGGCCGGCAGCAGATCCAGCAGCTTGCGCATCCGCTCCACCAGCCGGGCGGCGTGCTCGCGCTCCTGGCGATGGGCCTGCCGCTCGCGTTCGAGCGCCGCCTGGGCCTGCGCCAGCTGTTGTTCCAGCGCCGCAATACGCGCCTCTGCGGAGAGCACCGTCATTTTCGCGAGATCCCGTACTTGCGCATCTTTTCCACCAGCGTTGTCCTGCGGATCCGTAACAGATCGGCGGCCCGGGCAACGATGCCATCGCACGTCTCGAGCGCCTCGTCGATCAGCGCCTGCTCCAGCGTTTCGAGGTGGGCCTTGAGATCAATTCCCGCTTCCGGCAGCGCCCCCTGCGCCAAAGGATCGGAGTCCCTCTGCTCAAGTACAGGCTCCGGCGCACCGGAAGGCTTGAAATAGCGCTCGGGATTCGGCTCGTCAACATGACGAAACTTGGGCGGCAGTTCGGATACTCCGATGATGCCGTCCGGGTAGAGAATCGCCAGACGCTCCAGCAGGTTGGCGAGCTCGCGGACGTTGCCCGGCCAGGGATGGTGCTGCATGGACTCGAGCGCGGCAGGCTGGAAGTGCAGTTGTCCCAGTCCCTGCCGACGCAGGCGCCGACAGAGCTCGTCGATCAGAAGTGGAATATCCTCGCTGCGTTTACGCAATGCGGGCAGCTCGATCGGAAATACGTTGAGGCGGTAGTAAAGGTCTTCGCGGAAGTCGCCATCGGCGATCATCCGCTCGAGATTCTTGTGGGTCGCGGCCAGGATCCGCACGTCAGCATCCAGGGTCTTGCTGCCGCCGACCCGCTCGAACTGACGCTCCTGCAACACCCGCAGCAGCTTGACCTGCATCGGCAACGGCATATCGCCGATCTCGTCGAGGAACAGGGTGCCGCCCTGCGCCAGCTCGAAACGCCCGGCACGACTGGATATGGCACCGGTAAAGGCCCCTTTCTCGTGACCAAACAGTTCGCTCTCGAGCAGGTCCGCGGGAATGGCGCCGCAGTTGACAGGAACGAATGGCCCCTCGCGGCGCGAGGAATGCTCGTGCAGACAGCGTGCAACGACCTCCTTTCCGGTACCGGATTCACCGGTAATCAACACGCTGACATCGCGGCCGGCGACCTGCGCCATCATCCGGCGTACGTCCTGCAGCGCCGGACTGGAGCCGACCAGGCCGGGAAACCGGTGCATCAGGTCGGTCTGCTCAGTGCCGGAATGCTGGCGATACAACTGCGCCAGGTGCAACAGGTCGATCAGCGCTCCGTATTCGGGATCCACCGGCAGGGAGCCGACCAGCATCCCCTTCAGCTCGTCCGGCAACGATGCCTGCTCGCTCCAGTCGTTCACCAGGATCACCGGCATGGCGGCATCCTGGGCCCGCAGCTCCGTCAGCAGTTTTGCCAGCGACAGCGGCAGCCGGCACTCGCCAAGCAGCATCAGCGAACCCTCGGCCGGCGCATCCCCGCGCTGCAGCCAGGACACAAAATCGGTCGCCACCACCTTCAACCCGGCGAAAGCGAGCAGTCGCGTCAACCGTTCACGCCGATCCTGATCGTCCTCTATCAGCTGAATCTGCAAAGCTAGCCGCATAATCCCTTGCCCGCCCCGGGTGTAGACAGTCAAATTTATGACATACCTTTCGCAGGGACAACCGGCGACTGTACATTTTTTTGACGCTTTGCAATTCCTTGGCGGGTATGAACGCTCAAGTTTCATACGTCCTCGAACGGCGCCCCCCCGACAGACCGGCGCTGAGTTCAGTGGAATTCGCCTTCGGCTCATTCCACCCTTGGCGTGCTGTATCAGTTAATTAACAGTCGTTAACCTGACCTGTTACTTACAGGAGACACAAACCGGGAAAAATTTTCTAAAGTTCGATCCGGTTGCGCCGTTAACTCCCTCACAACGAACACAGACTGTTCGCATCTGTATCCCACAGAAAACCTCCGCCAGAGACGAGTGGGCCCGGGGGATCAAGGAGAACCAGAAATGGCTGTTATCAATACCAACATCGCGTCCCTGAACGCCCAGAACAACCTGATGAAGTCGCAGAACGACCTGCAGACTTCGCTGCAGCGTCTCTCCTCCGGCCTGCGTATCAACAGCGCCAAGGACGACGCTGCCGGCCTGCAGATCTCCAACCGTCTGACCAGCCAGATTCGCGGCCTGAGCGTCGCGGTTCGTAACGCCAACGACGGTATTTCCCTGGCCCAGACAGCAGAAGGCGCCATGCAGGAATCCACCAATATCCTGCAGCGCATGCGTGAACTGGCCCTGCAGGCAGCCAACGGCTCCAACAGCGAGGAGGACCGTGCGGCCCTGCAAAAAGAAGTCACTGCCCTTCAGGACGAACTGACACGTATCGCCGATACCACAGCCTTTGGCGATCAGAAACTGTTCGATGGCAATTTCGGCACCAAGACATTCCAGGTCGGCTCCAACGCCAATGAAACGATCGCTATTACTCTTGGCGAAATATCGGCCGACGCGCTTTCCGAGCGGGCCGCTGTAAGCTCTGCTGACTTTGTTTCAAGTACTGAGCTCGTAACCTTGCTTAGCGAGATTGAAGACGGTACCACCAGCACGCTGACCTTTACCTATACCCCCGACGGAGGCTCCGCTCAGGATCTGGTCGCTGACCTTACCGGCGTTACCGATGCTGGCAGCCTGGCCAAAGCGCTGAACGACGCCCTCGGAGAAATTGGCGTTGCGGCTGATGTCAATGCCAGTGGCGGCGTCGACCTCACCGGCTCCGTTGGAAACGGCGATACTCTTTCGGCAGCGCTGGACGCAGGAACAACCACCTTAACAGCCATTACTGTTGGTGCCGATGACAGCTTTGACGTATCCACAATCGATATCTCCACCGCGGGTGGAGCCCAGGCCGCTATCGCAGCGATCGGCGAGGCGATTGCCGAGATCGACAGCCAGCGCGCGGGTCTCGGCGCCGTACAGAACCGATTGGAAAGCACCATCAGCAACCTGACCAATATTTCCGAGAACGTCTCTGCCGCCCGCTCCCGTATTCAGGACGCCGACTTCGCCCAGGAGACCGCCAACCTGACACGGGCGCAGATCCTGCAGCAGGCCGGCACCTCGATCCTGGCGCAGGCCAACACCCTGCCGCAGTCGGTTCTGTCGCTGCTGCAGTAACGGGCCATCCCCGTTAGCGGATATACTGACGGGGGCCCTTGGGTCCCCGTTTTTGGTTAATGGAGGCTAACCATGACGACCATATCCCCCACTTCAGCTCAGACCTTTACGCAATCAGCGGCTGGAAACAGCGCTGAGCGCAACCCTGCCGCCAATGGCGTAATAGAACCGAAAAGCGGCAACAGTTTCCGCCAGACCGTTTCCAACGAAAACGCCAGCCTGAGCGTCGAGGAAACGGAACACATAGTCGAGTCGCTGAACAACGCAGCGCAGATGCAACAGCGCAACCTGAACTTCCGGATCGACGACAACAATGGCCGGACCGTTATCAAGGTCATCGACAGTCAAACCGACGATGTGATCAAGCAGATCCCTTCCGAAGAGGTCATGACTCTGGTCAACCATATGCAGGATATGCAGAGTCTCTTGTTCGACGATGAAGTGTAGGCAGGAATGAATCCCGGGCGAATGCCACCAGAGCTACCTCCGCTTTTAGTCACGGTGGAATTCACTTCGTTTATTCCATCCCAAATCCACTCGATAAAAATCAAGCGTTCGAGGTAAGCAATGGCGATTACGTCCACCGGCTTCGGCTCCGGCCTTCCCATATCCGACCTGGTATCACAGCTGGTGTCGGCCGAGGGCGCTCCGGTACAGAACCGCCTCGACAGCCGGGAAGCCAGACTGCAGACGGAGCTTTCGGCGGTCAGCATTCTGAAAAGCGCGCTCGCGGATTTCCAGTCGAGCCTTGCCCAGCTGGCCGATGTGGACAACTTCACCAGCCGTTCGGCGAGCAGCTCGAACAGCGAAATCGCGTCGATAAGCGCCGAGGAAAACGCCGGCCTGGGCAGCTATAGCCTCGAGGTCACCAGCCTGGCAACGGCCCACAAACTGGTCGGCCAGCAGGGATACACGGATGGCGGCACCGGCAGCCTGAGCTTTTCCAACGCCGCCGGCGACAGTTTTACCGTCAATATTGGAGATGAAGACGCCACCCTCGAAGGTATCCGCGATGCGATCAACAATGCCGACGACAACTTCGGCGTTACAGCCACGATTCTTAACCTCGCATCCGGCCCGCGCCTGGTACTGACTGCCGACGACACCGGCGCCGATAACCGCATTACCAGTATCAGCAGCACCTCGACCAACGGCGACCTTTCGGTTTTCGATTATGACTTCGCTGCAGCGGTGGATGGCGACGATGCCAACTACGATCAGGTCACGGCCGCGGCCGATGCGATCTTTTCGCTGGAAGGTCAGGCGCTGACCTCGGCCAGCAATCGCGTCGATTCGGTGATTTCCGGCGTGACACTCACGTTGAAGGACGCCACCGAAACGGGCAAGCCGGTGACCCTGACCGTCGGTACCAATACCATCAACGCCAAGACCATGATCGAAGGCTTTGTCGAAGCCTATAACGAGCTGCAGTCGCTGATCGCCCAGCAGACCGCCTACGACCCGGATAGCGGGCGAGCCGGCGCGCTGCAGGGCGACGCGCTGACGCGTTCGGTGCAGGGACAACTTCGAACCCTGCTCTCCGGTAGCTACAACGAGGGGGGAGGCATCACGGCACTTGCGAACCTGGGCATCACCACCACCCGCAGCGGCTCGCTGGAGATCGACAGCAGCAAACTGACTGCTGCACTGGCGGACAATTTCGCCGACATCAACGCTTTTTTCTCGACCGAAGAAACCGGCTTTGCCAGCCGCCTCGATGCAATGCTGGAAACCTACTTGCAGAGCAACGGTACTTTCGACAGCCGCACCGACTCGATCAACAGCCAGCTGGACCGGATCGACGATGATCGTGAGTCGCTGGCGTTAAGACTGGAGAAGCTGGAAACACGACTGCTGAATCAGTTCAATGCGATGGATGCGGTGGTGGCGCAACTCGGCAGCACCGGCAATTTTTTGACCCAGCAGTTGGCGAGTATCAGCCAGATCCAGAACTTCCGAAACAGCAATAATTCCTGACGGACGGAACCTATTCAATGAATTACATCAAGGCAGGCAAGGCCTACCAGCAAGTCAACATCAGCTCCGCCGTCGAAGGCGCCTCCCCCCACCACCTGATCAGCATGCTGTTCGAAGGGTTGATCAAACGCATGGCGGAAGCCAAGGGCGCCATCGACCGCAAGGACACATCCGCCAAAGGGACCAGCATCAGTAAGGCAATCGATATCGTCGGCGAGTTGCAGGGCTCGCTGCGCGATACCGACAGCAACGAGGTCGCCGCCAACCTTGATCGTCTTTACGACTACATCGCTCGCACGCTGGTACAGGCCAACCTGGAATCGTCGCAGGAAAAACTCGACGAGGTTGCTCGCCTGGTTATCGAAATCAAGGCCGGCTGGGATGGGATTGCCAACGCAGCAACCAGCGGCGCCGAATAATGGAACGCCTGAACGAACAACAATGGCGCGAACGATTCGAGACTGCCCGGGCGGGTTTCGAGTCGCTGCGCCAATTGGCCACTGCTTCGATCGATCAGGAGATCGAGACCGATGCGGCCATGCTCAGCTGGGCCCGGCAACTGCAATCACTGGATCTCGCCCACCTGGATACGGATCCCGCATTCGCCGAACCGCTGCTACGCCAGCTCCTGGTGATGAACGAGGAGCTGGTTCGACTGTTCAGCGCCCGCCGCGAAGCCATTGCCAAAGCACATAGCCAGCAGAAAAAAACCCAAAAGGGCATCGACGCCTACCGAAACGTCTGAACGCCACAACTTCGATTGTGGAACTCGCACCTGCGCTCCACCGGCAATCGCTCCTGCATTGCCGGTATTCGCGCCATCCCTGGCGCTCATTCCACCCTACGGGCGATGAGGGTTCAGCGGATATAGTTGAACAGGCTCAGCCCCTGTATCTGGCTGAAGCTGGAGTACGCCGCCTGCAGCACTGTCTGCTGCAGCGAGAAGCGGCTGATCGCTTCGTTGTACTCGAGGTCTTCCAGCGAAGACAACGCCTCCCGGGTGAACAGCTGGTAGTCCTCGTTGACCAGTTGCTGCTGTTCCAGCGCGTTCATGCGGGCGCCGAGAGATCCGCGGGCGCTTAGATTCAGGTCCTGGACGGTCTCGAGTTTATCCAGCGTGGTCGCGAGCAGCGTTTCCAGCTCCTGTTTGCCTGCATCGGTACTGGTATCGATATTGCGCAGGCCGTTACTTAGATCGAGAGCCACATTGAGTGGGTTCTCGGGCTCGAATATCTGCCGTCCGGAGTCCGTCGAGGCGATCTGGTTATCCGGGCCTATCTGGATATAACGCTGGCCGCTGTCCCCCTGGTAGACATACTGCTGACTCGCATCGTCGTAAGCGTATGCCTGGGTCTCACCCTTGAACCCCGAGAACAGGTATTCGCCCTGCACGTCCTTGGTGTTCATCAGCCCGAACATCTGGTTGACGATCTCATCGACCTCGGTCGCGATGGCTTCACGATCCAGCTGCGACAGCGCTCCATTGCCGGCCTGGATCGTCAGCTCCTTGAGCCGGACCGCATCATTGAACAGCTGGTCCAGCGTGATCTCCTCCAGGCTCAAACGCCGGTTGGAAACATCGATATTGCCCTGGAACTGGTCGGTGCGAGCAAGCTCCTTGTTCAGTTTCAGGATCTGCGCCGAGGCCAGCGGGTCGTCGGAGGGCTGCAGAATGTTCTTGCCGGTGGCGATCTGCTGCTGGGTCTTGAACAGGTCGCTGTTGGCCTGGCTGAGCGAGTCGATGTTGTTGAGAAACACCTGGCTGGTTGATATTCGCATACTGTTAACCCCTTACACCGCCGCCAGCAGCGCGTCGAATATGGTCTGGGACGCCCGGATCAGCTGCGACGAGGCCTGATAAGCCTGTTGGAACTGGATCAGTTTCGCCGCTTCCTCGTCCAGGTTGACGCCGGAAATGCCAGCGCGGTTCTGAATATTGGCATCCAATACCGCTTTGCTGGCCTGGGCGTTGATCTGAGCCACCTGGGTCTGGGTGCCGACACGCTCGATCAGCTGGCCGTAATTGTCCTGGAAGGAGGCGCCGTCGTTGGTCCTGGCGAATTGCAGGTCGGAAAGGGCCAGTGCGTTGCGGTTATCGGATACGCCGCCGGTATTGTACTCGACGACAAAGCGGTCGCCGGCTACCGGACGATTGGCAATGGTGACACTGTAACCGTCCAGCTCGATGGCTTCGCCAGGCGTAAAGGATCCGCTTGCGATCACAGCCGAAGTATCGGAATCGAGTACCTGGTACTCCAGCCCGCCGCCGCTGTCGACGAACAAAATTTCGGTCGGAGGCGTCAGTTGCCCGGGATTCAGGGCAAAACTGTCCGCTCCGCTATCCGTGACCGTCACGCTGGCTACAGCTGTACCCTGGTTATCGACGCTGGCTTCGACCTTGACCGGCGAGGCCAGCGCCAACTGCCGTGCGTCGTTCAGCACCAGGCTAAGATCGGATGCTGCGGTCCTTGCAGGCCGGATAACGAACTGGTCTTTTGCCGCGAAGGTTGCGCCAGCGCTGAAGCTCAACTCGAAACCGTCGATCTCGTTTACCACCCCACTGGTCGTGTTAAAACTCGTGGTGCCGTCGGCGGCAACCGTGCCGCTCCAGCTTGCGCCATCCGACTGGCGTATCAGGGTAAAATTGCTGCTGTCGGAAAACACCATTTTGTACTCGCTGGCTTCCAGCACCTGAGTATCGGTGATCGTAACGGTTCCCTGAACACTGGAACTGTTATTGGCGTTGGCCAGCACCTGCCCGGCATTATCGAGCAGGTCGCCGAACAGCGGCCCGCCAAGGTCGCCATTCAGATCCATGCCCTTCGCGTGCTGCTCGTTCATCTCGGCCGCGAAGGAGATCGCAATAACCCCCAGCTCATCCCGGGCCCGGTCCAGGATGGTGTCGCGGTATGCCAGCAACCCACCGACCTGGCCACCGGAAATCTCGTCACTGATCTCGTTGATGGTGCTACCGATCTGCAGAGACACCTGCATTTTGCTGACATCGGCCGGATCCTGCGTCATGACCAGCCGGTTGGCATCGCCACCAACGATCAGCGGCTGGCCATTGCCGACGAAAACGTCAATCTCGCCGGTATCCGACTGTTCGACCGTCGTGAAGTTGATAAACCCCGACAGCTGCTCGAGGGCGGCATCTCGCTGGTCGAGCAGCTCGTTGGTCACGGAGCCGGCCGCCGAGGCGATACGCAGCTTGTCGTTGATGGTGGCGATATTCCGGGCCAGCGCGTTGATCTGCTCGGTGGCGCTGGCCAGACGATCATTGAGGCTCTGGCTCTGCCGTTCGAGGCTGGCGTTCAGGTCGTTGAAGCGGCGCACCAGCGCGTCAGCCTCGGCCAGGAATAGTTCGCGGTTCGGCAGGCTGATCGGATCGTCGACCACGGTCGCCAGCGCCCCGAAGTATTCATCCATGGCGGTTGAGATACTGGTCACGTCCGACGCCAGCAGATTGTCCAGTTCGTTGGCGTAGGACTCGAACGTCTGGGCGCTGCTGTAGCTGGCGGTATCGGACCAGATCTGGCGGTTGAGAAACTCGTCGGCGATGCGGGCAATATCGCGCACCTGGACGCCGCCGAGATCCTCGATCGAACTGAACTCGGCGCGTTGACGGCTGTAGCCCTCGGTGTTGACGTTGGCGATGTTCTGGCCAACGACGTTCAGCGCCGTGCTGTTGGACTGCAGCGACTGAATGCCGATATTGAGCAGATTGAAACTGGACATTTAACCCCTTCTCCCGCCGGCTCGACATGCTTGCGCCGGTTCCCACTGATAACGGCCGGACTGGCTATTTCTTAAGCGCTTTCGTTTGTTTGAACGCTGGGCAGCTATGATGGCTTACGCGATACCCATCCCATGCGAACGGCTTTCAACATCAGTGCCAAAGCATCGCTGCGCCCATCCTGCGAATCTACCTGTTTGGTAATCCGGTATAGGTAGGTTGGGTGCAGCGGCGAAGCCGCGAAACCCAACACAAAAACATCCATCCCTGCCAAGGCGTCCGGAATCGGGTTACCGCTCACCGTTCAGGCCGCGAGCCAGGGTTTCGCCCTCGAATATATTGCCGATTTTCTCGGCATAGGCCGGGTCCGTCGCGTATCCCGCCGCCTGCAGCTCCCGCAGGTAGGCTCTCGGGTCAGCGGCCCGCTCCAGTGCCTGCTGGTAGCGCGGGTTTTGCTTGAGGAAGCTGACGTAGTCCTCAAAACTGTCGGCGTAAGAACCATAGGCCCGGAAAGCCGCCGGCTCCCGTACCGCCAGACCGTCGCGATACTCCAGCGTGGTGACGCCGACACGCTCGCCCTGCCAGCCGCTGTCCGCCTTGATGTTGAACAGGTTGCGGCTGCTGTTGCCGGCCGTATCGCCGACGATATGGCGTCCCCAGCCGGTTTCCAGCGCCGCCTGCGCCAGCAGCACCTTCGGATCGACGCCGATCAGCGGTGCCAGTCGCTCGGCATGGGGCAGCAGTTCGGCCACAAAGTCGGCCGGCGATTCGAAGCGCGACGGCTCACTGCCGCCGGTCTCGACCGGGACCGGACTACTGACATGCGGCGACGCCTCGGTCGGGGCATCCGGCGCAGGGGCCGTCCTGGCGAGCGCCGCCTGCCCGATCCTCGCCTGAGTCCCCAACCCGGCACCACTGTCAAAGGCGCGCCGCAGCATCCGGTCCGACTCGCTGAGCGGTTTAAGCTCGCGTCCTTCATCGCGGTTGGCGGCGATATCCAGCTGCTGGCCTAGCTGCTGCACCAGTACCTCGGCCAGCCCCATGCCCTTGCCCTGTGCCATTTCCAGGGTCAACTGCTGGTCCAGCAGCCCCTGGTAAAACTGCACGTTGCTGCTGTTGAACGGGCTGTCCTCGCCGAAACTGGCGTTGGCCTCGCGCATGCTCTTGAGCATCATGCTCATGAACATCTGCTCGAACTGCTTCGCCACCTGCGCCAGCGCCTCCGGGCTGTCATCCCGGGACGTCCGCTTGATCTCGCTGAGCTGGTTCAGGTCGGTATAGAGCGCTGCTTTCGCGCCGGGCAGACGGCTGTTTTCCATCAGATCACCACCAGTTCGGCACGCAGTGCGCCGGCCTGTTTCAGGGCTTCGAGGATCGCCATCAGGTCGCCGGGGGCGGCGCCGACCTGGTTCACCGCCTCGACGATATCCTGCAACGTCGCGCCGGGCGCGAACGCAAACATATGGCCGGAACCTTCATCAACTTCGATGCCGCTGCGTGGCGTCACCACCGTCTGGCCTTGGCTAAGGGGCTCTGGCTGGTCGACGTCGAACGACTCGGTGATCGAGACGGTCATGCTGCCATGGGTGATCGCGACCGGCGAGATGCGCACGTTCTGTCCAATCACGATGGTGCCGGTCCGCGAGTTGATGATCACCCTGGCAACCTCCTCGGCCGGCTGGACCTCAAGGTTTTCCAGCACCGAGAGGTAGGACACGCGCTGCGACGGATCCCGCGGCGCGCGCACCTCGATCGAGGCGCCATCCAGCGCGTTGGCCACGTTCGGCCCCAGCAGCCCGTTGATCTGCTCGGCGACGCGCCGCGCGGTGGTGAAGTCGGCGTAGTGCAGGTTGAGCATCAGCGTATCGCCCCGGGCGAAGGCACTCGGTACCGACCGCTCGACGGTGGCGCCGTTGGGAATCCGGCCGACACTCGGCACATTGACGGTGATCCGGGAGCCATCGCGCCCCTCGGCCCCGAGTCCCGACACCACCAGGTTACCCTGAGCGATGGCGTAAACGTTGCCGTCGGCGCCCTTGAGCGGCGCCATCAGCAGGCTGCCTCCACGCAGGCTCTTGGCATCGCCGAGGGCCGAGACGGTAATATCGATGGTCTGGCCGGGCTTGGCGAACGCCGGCAACTCGGCGTGAATTGCCACCGCGGCGATGTTCTTCGAAGAAGGGTTCAGGTTCGCCGGAATCGCCACGCCGAAATTGTTCAGCATGTTGCGGAATGTCTGCGAGGTGAAACTGGTCTTGTCGCCGGTGCCGTCGAGTCCGACGACCAGGCCGTAGCCCACCAGCTGGTTTGGCCGCACCCCGGCGACTGAAGCAATATCCTTAAGACGATCGGCCTGGGCAAAACCGGTAAAACCATTCAACAGCAGCATCAGCACGAGTGCGCAGGATGGGTGGAGCCGCAATGGCATGGCGCGCGCTGTACGCACGTTGTCTGTTGCGGCGTAACCCATCGCTACCCCCTGCCGGCGAACCGACACCCCTTGATGGGTTACACGGCGCCCTGGCCGCATCGGAACCGGATACCCGGTGCCCAGACGCCGTTTCACCCATCCTACGATTCTAAGGCCAGGGACGGTCTGTATGCCGAAAACGCAGGAGCATTTTTCGGCGAACCATCTTACAAAGCCGGGAGCGTCGTCCATCTTGCTATCCTCCCTCAGAACAGCCACAGCGGACTCAGGAAGAACTTGCCGAGCCAGCCGGTGACGTTGGAATTGTGCACGGCGCCGGTGCCGCTGTAGGAAATGCGGGCGTCGGCCAGCCTGGTCGAGGCCACGGTATTGTCCGGTCCAATATCCCGTTCGCGCAGGATACCGCTGACCCGGATGTACTCGTCACCCTGGTTCAGCGTCAGCCACTTTTCGCCCCGTACCAGCAAAGTGCCGTTGGGCCGCACTTCATGCACGGTCACGGTGATGTTGCCGGAGAGGCTGTTGCTCATGTCCGATGTACCCTCGCTCTCGAACTCGCTGTCGCTTTCGAAAGAGGCGTTGATCGGATTGCCGAAGGCGCTCAAGGCATTGCCGAAAATTGTCGGCTGCGGCAGATCGAAGCCGCTGCTCTTGTCGATGTCGGTCTCGGCGGACTTGGACGACTGGGTGCGCTCCGACAGCACGATGGTGATGATATCGCCGACCCGGCTGGCGCGTCCGTCGCCATAGAGATTCATGCTGGTCGCGGCGTTGTAGATGGAGCCGTTGACCGGCGCCGGCGGCTGGTAGGCCTGCGGCGGTACCGGTGCGAAATAGGGATTGTCCGGTTCCGGCGGCTTGGAGACGCAACCGCCAAGCACCAGGGCTACCACCAGGATCGAAACGCCACAGAGCTTCATCGCCTCACCTCGGCATGATCAGAGTTGCTGCGTCACGAACGACAGCATTTCATCCGCCGTCGAGATCACGCGGGAGTTGAGTTCGTAGGCGCGCTGGGTGGTGATCATGTTGACCAGTTCCTCCACCGCGTTGACGTTGGAGCCCTCCAGCGTACCCTGCTGTAGCAGACCGGTACCGGCTTCACCGGGAATAGCCAGCTGTGGCGCCCCGCTGGCGGCGGTTTCGATGAAGAGGTTCTGGCCTATCGCCTCCAGCCCCTGCGGGTTGACGAAGTCGGCCAGCTCCAGCTGTCCGATATCCTGCGGGTTCGGATCGCCGGCTACCGTGGCCTGGACGGTGCCATCGAGCCCGATGGTAATGCTCAGCACCTCATCGGGGATGGTGATCGCGGGCTCGATCAGAAAGCCCTCGGCGGTCACCAGCTGTCCGTCGCTGTTGATCTGGAACTGGCCGTTACGGGTGTAGGCCAGGTCGCCGTTGGGTTGCACGACCTGGAAGAAGCCGCGGCCGTTGATCGCCACGTCCAGCGGCTCCTCGGTAATCTGCAGGTCGCCGGTGGAGAACTGCTTGTGTGTGCCGACGACGCGCACCCCGCTGCCGAGCTGCAGGCCGGACGGCAGCTGCGAGTCCTGCGCCGACTGTGCCCCGGGCTGGCGCTTGATCTGGTACAGCAGGTCCTCGAACACCGCACGGTCCTTCTTGAATCCGACGGTGCTGACATTGGCGAGGTTGTTGGAAATCACCTTCAGGGACGTATCCTGGGCGCTCAGACCGGTCTTGGCGACGAACAGGGCTCCATTCATAACTGCTTGGCTCCTTGGGGCGATCAGCTCAGCCGCAGCACGCGGGCAGCGGCGGTGGAATTTTCTTCGGCGGTCTTCATCAGCTTGACCTGTACCTCGAACTGGCGCGCCAGGCTGATGATGTCGGTCAGTTCGCTGACCGCGTTGACGTTGCTGGTTTCGAGGTACCCAGGCCGAATACGCACATCGAGTGCCGGCGGCTGGATCAGGTTGCCCTCCGCGCGCATCAGGCCGTCCTCGCCCTTGAACAGCGTCCCGGGATCGGGATCGACCAGCTTCAGACGATCCACCAGCAGCAGCTCGGCGGCATCTTCACCAAGCGGCCGGGCGCTGATGGTGCCGTCAACGCCGATATCAACCTTCTCCGACGGCGGAATGATGACCGGAATCCCCCCGGCGCCCAGCACCGGCAATCCGCTGCCCGTCACCAGTTGGTTGGCGGCATCGATCTGCAGCTCGCCGGCGCGGGTATAGGCCTCGCTGCCATCGGGTGCCACCACCGCGAGCCAGCCGTCGCCATCGATGGCGACATCGAGATCCCGCCCCGTCTGCGTCAGGGTGCCGGTGCTGATGTCGGTGGCGGGACGCTCGGTCTGGGCATAGACGCGGCTCGCCATGCCATCGCCAAAGACGGGCATGGCGCGCGCCTGGGCAAGGTCGGCCTTGAAGCCGGTGGTGGTCGCGTTGGCAAGGTTGTTGGCATGGGCCTGCTGCGCCAGCATCGTCTCGCGGGCACCGCTCATCGCCACGAAGAGCACTTTATCCATCGCTCGCTCCTGTAGACGCCTGCCGGGGCGGCAAACGCCGGGGAAATCCTTTGCCGCTTTCACGGCTATATCCCTATAGAAGCAATGCACGTGCCAGGAAAGTGTCGGAGGACCGGTGACAAATCTTGGCACGGACCGGAGGGTGGGTATAGCGATGCATCCCCGGGAATTCGAACGTTTTCCGCAAGACACGGGCATCGCGTAACCGCCAGGGACGGCGAAAATCCTGATAACGCAGGAGCAGTTATCAGGGAACCCGCAATATCGATCGCGGTACCGATCGATTGGTATCGGTCGGCGGAGGATGTTGGGTTACGCGGCTACGCCGCTGCACCCAACCTACAAAAGACAGTCCCCGCCCGCAACGAAAAAGGCGGCGCCGGTATGGGTCCGGCGCCGCCTTGGAGATTCGCCCGGAAGCCGGGCTCCCACAATCTTGCGTCAGATCTGCAGAATGGTCTGTGTCACGGTGTTGAGCGTTTCCAGGGTCTTGGAGTTGGCCTGGAAGTTACGTTGCGCTTCGATCAGCCGCACCAGCTCCGCCGACAGGTCGACGTTGGACTGTTCCAGCGCCGCCGAGCGCAAAGTGCCGTTGAGGCCGGCGCCCGGGGGGTTTGTGATGGCGGCGCCCGAATCCAGCGTCGCCGTCCATTCGGTATCGCCGCTGGGTTGCAGACCGGATTCGTTCGCGAAGGTCGAAATCGCCACCACGCCCAGCGACTGGTTCTGGCCGTTGCTGAACGACGCCACCATTTCACCGTTGTTACCGAAACTTACGCCGATCAGGTCACCCTTGGTATAACCGTCCTGGTCCTGGCTCTTGACGATGGAAGCCGAGGCGAACTGGGTGGTGTTGGTCAGGTCGAGCTCGATTTCAGTAGCCGGGTTGGCGAGATCCGCCCCCAGAATGGTGATTTTCGGCGCATCGCCACCCGGAACCGTGAGCACGTTGCCATTGATACTGCTCAAAAGTCCGTTGGTGGTATCGAACTGCACTTCAATCGGGCCAGGCTCCGTCCCGGTACCGGCTGTATCGAGCTTGCCGATATCCAGCAGCTGGGTGCCGTTCAGGTAGGCATACATATCGTACAGACCAGTCCCCTCGCCCTGCTCGACCAGGTTGAGCTTGATCGTATGCTCGTTACCAAGGCTGTCGAAAGTACGCATGGTGGTGCTGTAGGAATAGGTCGCAGGATCGTCCGGATCGTAGGCGAGAGTCGGCGCAACGGCGCCGGTATCGATATTGAAGGCGAGATCCATGTTTTCGGTCGGCTTCGGCGGGCTCTCCTTTTCCGTTACCGCCAGGTTGCCGATCGGCAACAGCGCGCCCTGCTCGTCGAGTCCGTAACCTTGCAGGTAACTGCCGGTCTTGGAAATGATATTGCCATCCCGGTCCAGCTCGAAGGCGCCGGCACGGGTATAGGTCACGCTACCCTGACCATCGTTGAGCTGAAAGAAGCCGGCGCCGTTGATCGCCAGGTCGAGGTTGTTATTGGTGAACTCCGTGGTGCCGGCGCTGAAGTCCTGGGCGATATCGGACACCGTAACGCCAGAGCCGGCGATATTGCTCGACCCCGCGCCGACGACAGTCGAGGCGTAGATGTCGGCGAACTCGGTGCGAGAGGCCTTGAAGCCGACGGTACTGGAGTTCGCAATGTTGTTACCGGTGACGTCCAGATCGGTCGAGGCCGCTTTCAGCCCGGTAATTGCCGTATTGAAACCTGCCATGCTGTTCTCTCTCAGCCAAGTTGTTTGATGTTGTCGACGGAGGTCGAGCCGACATCGGTGTTGACCTGCATGCCGATACCGTTCTGTCCCAGGGTGACGCTGTTGATCCGGTGCCCGATATAGACATCCAGTGTTTCGAGGTTATCGCCGACCTGGGCCTGGGCGATAACCTTGTACTGGCCGGCGGGCGTGTTGTCGTTGCCGTGCCAGACGAAACTGTGATCGCCGGCGATTTGAGCGCCCATCTGCTGACGGTCCACCAGCACACCGTTGCGGTCATAAATCGACAGCCATATATCCGAGGCGGCGTTATCGAGGCTGACCAGGCCGTCCACCTGACCATCGTCCGTCAGGGTGGCAAGATCGGTCTGCACGAAGGCTCTCTGGCCCACCATCGACGAGGCCTGCAGCGCCGCCTGGCTGCTCAGCAGCGACTCGCCCATCGACTCGACGGTCTTGGTCAGGTTGGCCATGCTCTCGACGTTGCTCATGGTGGCGATCTGCTGCATGAAGTCGTTGGTATCGGCGGGGCTGGTCGGGTCCTGGTTCTGCAGCTGCGCGATCATCAGCTTCATGAACATCTCGCTGTCCGACTCGGCCTTGCTCTTCGAACTGCTGTTGGCCTGATTGGCCTGATTTATCTGGTCAAAGACATTGCTGCCGTTGACGTTATTGACGTTACTCATGGCGATTTACCTCCCGGGACTATTGCCCGAGCGACAATGTACGCTGCAGCATCTGCTTGGCAGTGTCCATGATGTCGGCATTGATCTGAAAAGAGCGCGAGGCCGAGATCATGTCGGCCATTTCCTCGACGACGTTGACGTTGGGGTAGTAGATGTAACCGTTCTCGTCGGCCATCGGATGATTCGGGCTGTACTCCTGACGCAACGGGGCATCGCTTTCCACAATTCCTTCCACCCGTACACCCTGTCCCGCTTCGGTTTCGGTCGCCGGCCACAGGCTGCCCTGATCGAGCGGCTGCACCTCGAACACCGGATGACGGGCCCGGTAGGTATCGCCATAGCTGGAGCTGATGCTGTCGGCGTTGGCCAGGTTGCTCGCAGTGGTATTGAGGCGCACGGTCTGGGCGTTCATGGCGGAACCGGCGATATTGAAGACGTTGGACAGTGACATGCTTACTCACCCTTCAGCGCTTTGCTGAGTCCCTGGAATTTGCGATTGAGAAAGTCGAACGAGGCCTGGTAGTCGAGCGCGTTCTCGGTATAGCGCGCCATTTCCTGCTGCACTTCGACGGTGTTGCCGTCGACGCTCGGCTGGGTCGGTGTCCGGAACATCAGGTCGGCGGCCAGCGACGGATCGGCAATCAGTTGCTGGTGACCGCCAGCAGTGGTCTGCAGCGCCAGTGTCGGCTGAGCCGACTGCTCGCCCTTGAGGATGGCTTCGAAGTCGAGGTCCCGGGCCTTGTATCCCGGCGTATCGGCGTTGGCGATATTGTTGGCCAGCACCTCCGCGCGACGGGCGCGCAACAGCGTTGCCTGCTCGTGAATTCCCAGCGCGCTGTCGAAACTGATGGACATCCGATTGCCTCTCGTTAGCTCTCGGACAAGACAAAGCAATCCATATGCCAATCGCCCAAAAGCCCATATTTACAGGCTTTTCCATCAACACGGCGAATCGGCCGCGGCAGCCGTTTGCCGCTTTGCCGCCGGAGCGGCAAGGGGGAACTGGCTAGTGACTAGTGGCTAGTGGCAGGATCGCGGTTACCGCTCACCACTCAGGGCTCACCATCAAACAGCCTGATAGATGATGCCGGGCCGGCAGTGGATCATGCGGTAACAGTCGGACAGTCCCGACAGCGACTCCGACGCCCCGAGAAACAGGTAGCCGCCGGGGCGCAGCTGCTGCCGCATGCGCCGCAGGATGTCGAGCTTGAGTTCGGTGGAAAAATAGATCAGCACGTTGCGGCAGAAGATGACGTCGAACTGGCCGAGGCTGCCGTAGGGGCCGAGCAGATTCAGACTCTGGAACCTGACCCGGGAGCGGATCGCCGGCTTCACGGCCCAGTTGCCATCGATATCGCGAATGAAGTGGCGTTGCTGCCGCTCCTGTGACAGACCGCGGCCGATCGCCAGCATTTCGTAACGTGCCGCACGCGCCTGCTCCAGTACCCGGGTCGAGATGTCGGTGGCCAGGATCTCCTCCCCGGCGGCCAACGCGCCGGGGTTCGCCTGGCGGTATTCGTCCAGCAACATGCTGATCGAATAGGGTTCCTGCCCGGTGGAGCAGGCGGCGGACCAGATGCGCAGGCGCCGACGGCCAATCTCGCCACGCAGCTCCGGCAGCACCTTGTCGGAAAGTATCTCGAATGGATGGACATCGCGAAACCAGAGGGTTTCGTTGGTCGTCATCGCATCGATGACGCTTTCACGCAGCCGCAGTCCCGCCGGGCTCTTCAGGCGCGTCAACAGGTCACTGAGACAGCCGACCTGCTGCTCACGCATGATGCCGCCGAGCCGGCTCTGCACCAGGTACTGCTTGTGCTCGGCCAGCAGAATACCGCAACTGGTTTCCAGAAACTGGCAGAACTGCCGGAAATCCTCGTCGTTGATACTGAAGGAACGTCCTGTCCCTTGGATCATGCCATTTTCCTTCAGTGGGCCTGTCTGACCTTCTCGATACGCTCGACCACCACAGCGGCCAGGTCATTGGGGTTGAACTTGGCCAGGAAACCGTCGGCACCGACCTTTTTCACCATCGAGACGTTGAAACCGCCACTCAGGGACGTGTGTAACACCACGTTGAGCCGCGACATCCGCGAATCCTCGCGCACCAGCGAGGTTAGGGTGTACCCGTCCATCTCGGGCATTTCGATATCCGAGATCATCATCAGGAACACTTCGCTTGGGTTATGCCCCTTATCGGCGAGCTGGCACAAAAGGTTCCAGGCCTGGCGACCGTTGTTGGCGGCCGTCACCTTGACGCCGAGATCCTCGAGGCTGCGCTGCATCTGGTTCCGCGCCACGCTGGAGTCGTCGACGATCAGCACATGATGTTGCTTCGCTTTGCGACGCACCTCCTCGGTGGCGACGTCCTCGCTGACGCGGGTCGAGGTCGGATACAGGTCGGCGAGGATCTGCTCGACATCGAGGATTTCGATCAGTCGTCCCTCGTACTCGAATACCGCAGTGAGGTAGTTCTCGGCCCCGATCTCCGCCGGTGGCGGCATGATCTGATCCCACTGGGTGTTGAAGATTCGATTGACGCTGCGCACCAGGAAGGCCAGTGTGCGCTTGTTGTATTCGGCAACGATCAGGAAGCAGCCCTGGCGCTGATCCTGCGGGATCGATGTGCGGCCGATAGCCTGGGACAGGTCCAGTACCGGGATGGTTTCCCCCCGGATATGCGCCATGCCTTTTACCGCCGTCGTCTGGCGCGGCAGCTCGGTGAGGTGCGGGCACTGCAGCACTTCACGCACCTTGAACACGTTGATGCCGTACTGCTGATCGGTTTCCAGCCCGAACAGCAACAGCTCCAGCCGGTTCTGACCGACCATCTGGGTTCTCAGGTTTACAGTGTCCAGGATACCTGACATCATCAACACTCATAGACTTGTTTGCGTCTGTCACCAAACGCCCTGAATCCGGTCAGGACATCCTTGTGAGCCGTCCTTATTTAACACCACTCGTCGCGTGCCTGACCACCTTTTTGCTGAGCGCGCCGGCACAGGCCGAAACCAGCGCAGCCGACGTCGAGACTGCCGCGACGCGCTTTCTCGAGCAGCATTATCGGCAGCAGTTCCCGAAAGCTGAGATCCGATTGCACCTGAACCCGGTCAGTACCGCGTTGCAGCTACCTGACTGCGACAGCCCACTCAGTGTCGAGCCACCGCGTGGCACCGGCAGCCGCCTGACCACCCGCGTTGCCTGCGCCAGTCCTCGCAACTGGGGACTCTTCGTCACCGCCCGGGTCGAGGTACTGCGCGATGTTATCGTCAGCCGCCGCCCGCTGGGGCGCGGCGAAATACTTGGTAACCGCGATATCGTTGTCCGGCAGGTCGATATCAGCGATAACAGCCGCGGCTACTATACCCGTCCGGAGGACGTCATCGGCCGCAGCGCGAGCCGCAATATCGCCAACGGCAGCCTGCTCAACGCCGGCATGCTGACCGAGCCTACGCTGATTCATCGCGGCGACAGCCTGATCATCGAGGTAAGACGCGGTACACTGAGGATACGCGCCCAGGGCACGGCACTGGAGGACGGCGAGAAAGGCGAACAGATACGCGTTCGTAACGACAGCTCCGGCGAGGAAATCCGCGCCCGTGTCGTTGCCCGCGGCCTGGTAAACCCAGCCGGCCGCTGAACGCCAAACCGGAGCTCGGCACTTTGCGCCCGGGGCACTTGTCGGTAAACTTTTGACTGTTTACTGAGCCAGATCAAAAAATCCTAAAGATTCTCCCGGGGCGACCGATAACCCTCAGCATACGCGAATGTGAGGAAACAACAGGATGGCAATCAACTTCACGGGACTGCCTCCAAATAGTCAGACCGGCAGTACCCGTGCCAAAACCGACAACGACTCCGTCACAGACCGGCCGGCGGCGGCCGAAACGCCGTCCAGCCACAGCGGTGACGAAGTACGCCTGAGCGAAGCCATGCAAGCCCTGCAGTCGGCAGACAAGCGCCTGGCCGACACCCCCGAAGTGGACGAAAAGCGGGTCGAAGCCCTGCGCGCCGCAATCGAGAACGGCAGCTACCAGATCGACTTCCAGCGTGTCGCCGAACGCATGCTGGACCTCGAGTCGTCGCTGGATTGAGCGCCTTGATCGTTCCGGCCGCAGACTCCTTCGCTGACCTGGCGCGCCAGGCCAGTGCTGTACTGGGTGATCTGCAGGCACAACTCGAGGTGGAACTCGTGGCCTTGCAGCAACATGACCTGGACGCGCTGCGCGGCTCCACCGAAAGCAAGCAGCAACTGCTGGCACGTTTTTCCGAACTCAACCGGGAACGTATCGACCTGCTCAGCCGCCTCGGCGTCGAGGCGAACGCCGGCGGCGTTCGTGGCTGGCTGGACAGCCTGCCGGAGGCACAGCGCCCCTCTGCCGACGCCGCCTGGCAGCAGCTGCAACAGGAGCTGGCGGTCATCAGCCGCCTCAACCTGCGCAACGAGCAGGTTATCCTGCGCAACAGCCGCAACACCGACCAACTGCTAAACCTGCTGCGTGGCCAGAACCAGACCCAGACCCTTTACAACGCCTCGGGCACCAAGGGCCCGTCCGCCGCACAGAACAGGCTCGGCAAGGCCTGATCCTGTTCACTCTTTCCCGATCACACCACGCTGAATCTGATCGCGCTCGATCGACTCGAACAGCGCCTTGAAGTTGCCTTCCCCGAAGCCCTCGTCCCGCTTGCGCTGGATGAACTCGAAGAATACCGGTCCCAGCAACGTGTTGGAGAATATCTGCAACAGCAGCTTCGGCTCGCCGCCTTCGGTACTACCGTCGACCAGGATACCGCGTGCCTTGAGCTCCGCCACCGGTTCGCCGTGCCCCGGCAGCCGCTCGTCGAGCATTTCATAGTAGGTATCGGGTGGCGCCGTCATCAGCGGAACCCCCCGCTCCCGCAGCCGGTCGACGCAGCCAGGCAGATCGTCGCAGCGCAGCGCGATATGCTGCACTCCCTCGCCGTTGAACTGCATCAGAAACTCCTCGATCTGGCCGCTGCCGCCGGCGGACGCCTCTTCGTTGAGCGGGATACGGATCTTGCCGTCCGGCGCGGTCATCGCCTTAGAGGTGAGACCGGTGTACTCACCCTTGATATCGAAATAACGGATTTCCCGGAAGTTGAACAGGCGCTCGTAGAAGCTGGCCCAGTGGGCCATGCGGCCACGATAAACGTTATGCGTCAGATGATCGATTTCATAGAAACCGCAGCCCTCGGGGTGCCGGTCGACACCATCGAGAAACTCGAAGTCGATATCGTAGATTGACGAGCCTTCCTCGAATCGATCGATGAGGTAGATCGGCGCGCCGCCGATCCCCTTGATGGCCGGCAGCCTGAGTTCCATCGGCCCGGTCGGGATATCCAGTGGCTGAGCGCCCTGCTCGAGCACATGGGCATAGGCCTGATGGGCGTTATGCACCCGAAAGCCCAGGCCGCAGGCGGACGGCCCGTGCTCCTGGGCGAAGTAGTCGGCAAGGCTCTTGCGCTCGCGGTTGAGGATGAAGTTGATGCCGCCCTGGCGATAGAGATCGACCTGCTTGGAGCGGTGCCGGGCGACCCGCGAGAAGCCGAGCATGCGCAGCACCTCGGCAACCTTTTCGGACTCGGGCCCGGCGAACTCGACAAATTCGAAACCGCACAGGCCCGCCGGATTTTCGAACAGATCAGCCATGGTTGCCCTCCTCTTTGCCGCATCGGGCGAAGCGTGCCGGACTGCAAGTGCAGTGCTCCGCGAGAGCCGGGATAGCCGCTCTCTGCGCTTGGCCCGATAAGTCTGTATCTGCTTTAAGGATAGCCCGGACGGGAGGGTCAGGAAGAACTTGAGCTAGATCCAGGCCATTAGCAGGGTTCCGGCCAGCACTGCGGTCAGTACGGCGTTAATCGCCATGCCGATGGAGCTGTAGACACCGGTAACGCTGTGCTGCTGAAAGGCCGCGGCCGTGCCGATGCCGTGGGCATTGACGCCGAGCGCCAGCCCCCGGGCGCGGCGGTCGCGGATCCGCAGCCGCTGCATCAAAGGCAACGCCAGCACCGCGCCGAATATACCGGTGACGGCGCAGATCACCGCCGCCAGCTCCGGTATGCCGCCGATATCCTGGGCGATGCCCATCGCCACCGGCGCGGTCACCGACTTCGGCACCAGCGTTAGCAACAGGCTGCGGTCGAGCCCGAACAGCCAGGCCAGGCCCAGCGCGCTCAGCACCGAGACCAGGGACCCGGCCAGCAGCGCCGGCAGCAGCGCGGGCAGGCTGCGCCTGAGGCTGCGGCGGTTCTGCCAGATCGGCAGCGCCAGGCAGACCACCGCCGGCCCGAGCATGACGTGGATGAACTGCGCCCCTGCGAAGTAATCCTCGTAGGGCACCCCGGTCAGCGACAGGAACAGCACCAGCAGGCAGACCGTTGTTGCCACCGGGTTGAACCACGCCGAACAGCGGGCACGGCGATACAGCGATTGTGCCAGGACATAAGCCGCCAGGGTCACCAGCAGCCAGATCAGGGGATTTCGTTCAAGGTAGACCCAGAACGGCAGCTGTTCGATGTTCATGGTTCCAGCTCCTCGTCGCGCGCGGGCGCCAGGCGCCGCGCCAGCACCGCGAACACCCAGGCCGTTACCGCCATTCCGATGAGCAGGCTCAGCAACAGCACCACCAGCAGCTGCAGCAATATCGGGCTGACCAGATCAAGATGACGCACGATACCGACCGCCGCCGGCACGAACAGCAGTGACAGGTTGGCGAGGAAGAAGCGGGTTACCTGGTCGAGTCCCGACCAGTCGCGAGGCAGGAGCGGAAGCAGCAGCAGAAACAGCAACATGCCGAGCACCGGTCCCGGTATCGGCATTGCGAGCAGTTCCACCATCAGGGTCCCCAGCACCTGGAGACCGATGATCAGTGTCAGCGCAACCAGCATCTGGCGTACCTCCGTTTCAACAGCCTGTTATTGCCTCGCAGCGCCTCCAGACGGACGGTGGCCGCCAATGGCACGGGTGATGCCGTCGGCCGCCCTGATCACCGCGGCGCTATAGACCGGAATGCGGTCCGACTTGACCCGCACCGAAGGCCCCGAGATCGAGACGGCGGCGATCGCTTCGGCGTTCTCGTCGTAGATGTTGGCCGCCACGCAGCGCAGGCCCGAGGTCTGTTCCTCGTTGTCGACCGAATAGCCCTGGTCACGAATGCGCCCGAGTTCCTCGAGGAAGGCGCTCGGCGAGGTAATGGTGTTGGGCGTCATCGCCTCGAGACCGGTGCGCTGGATGATCGCCATCACCGCGTCATCGTCGAGCGCCGACAGCAGCGCCTTGCCGACGCCGGCGGCATGCAGCGCGCCGCGGCTGCCGATCTGCACCACCATGCGCATCACCTCGGTGCACTCCACCTGACCGACGAATACGTGCTGCACGCCTTCCAGAACCGCAAGGTTCGAGGTTTCGCCGGTCTCGGCGACCAGCTGCTTCATGTAAGGCCGGGCCTGGGCAACGAAATCACGCTTCTTGAGATAGGCGCTGCCGACCGAGAAAGCGGTGACGCCGACCGACCAGAGTCCGCTCTGTTCGTCGTAATCAACGAAGTCCAGCTGGCGCATGCTGTTGAGCAGTCGGTGCGCGGTTGACGGCGCCAGCCCGACGCCGCCGGACAGCTCGGTCAGGTTGAGGCCGATATCGGAGGTCGCCAGACGCTGCAGCAGCGTCAGCGCCCGGGTCAGGGACTGCACCTGTCCGGCTCCGGAGGAAGCGGTTTTCTTGCTGGCGCTGCTGCTGCGCGCATCGCTGCGGCGGTCACTCATCGAGACTTTTCCCTGTGGCGGTCTGGGCGAAAACCGCCACAGCATAGCACCCCCACGCGTATCATCGAAGCGGGCGCTTGCGGTGCGGTTCGGGTTGCTCACCAGCACCCTACAGGTCCGGAAATACCGTAGGGTGCCGGTTATCGCCATGGATGGCGTGAATCCTGGCAATGCAGGAGCCATTGCCAGGGAAGCGCAGCGCACCGCAACGCTAAAGCGCCTTCACCGGTCCAATAGCTCGATCCAGTGCTGCACCGGCACGTCGGCCTTGGTTTCAAGGTGCAGCTGGCAGCCGATATTGGCGGTAGCGATCCGGTCCGGATTGTCGACGGTCAGGGCTTTCAGCTTGTTGTTCAGCAGCCGCTGGCTCATCTCCGGCTGCAGGATCGAATAAGTACCGGCCGAGCCGCAGCACAGGTGCTTGTCGCGGGTTGCGGCCAGGTCGATGCCGGCCTTGCGCAGCACCCGCTCGACCACGCCGTTCTGCTTCATCGCATGCTGCAGCGTGCAGGGACAATGGAAGGCGACCTTGTCGCCCCCCTTGCCCGGCCCCAGCTTCGACAGGTCCTCGTCCAGCAGCACCGCGCCGAGATCCCGGGTCAGCTCGCTGACCCGGCGCGCCTTGTCGGCATACTGCGGATCGTGACGCAGCAGATGACCGTAATCCTGCACCATGGCGCCACAACCGGAGGCGGTCATGACGATCGCCTCGGCGCCGGCCTCGATCGCCGGCCACCAGGCATCGATATTGCGCCGCATGAAATCGAGGCCGTCCTCGTGCGCCGACAGGTGGTAACTGACAGCGCCACAACAGCCGGCCTTTGGCGCCTCGACCAGGGTGATGCCGAGACGGTCCAGCACCCGGGCCGCAGCAGCATTGGTATCGGGCGCGGCCGCCGGTTGGGCGCAGCCGGCCAGTGCGATCATCACCCTCGGGTGGCTGCTCGCCGGCCAGGGTTTCGCTTCGCGCCGCGGCGGCACCTTGGTCTTGAGCGGCGCCGGCAGCAGGGGGCGCAACAGCTGGCCGGCACGCAGCAGCGGAGCGAAGCGATGGCGATACGGCAGTACCTGGCGCAACCCCCAGCGCAGCAGGCGCTCCTTCGGCCTTCTCGGCAGCTGCTCTTCGACGAGACCGCGGCCGATATCCACCAGCCGCCCATACTGTACGCCGGACGGGCAGGTGGTTTCGCAGCTGCGACAGGTGAGGCAGCGGTCGAGGTGAGTGCGGGTCTTGTCGGTGACCCTGCCCTCCTCAAGCAGCTGCTTGATAAGGTAGATGCGTCCGCGCGGGCCGTCACGCTCGTCGTTCAGTTCCTGGTAGGTGGGACAGGTCGCGGTACAAAAGCCGCAGTGCACGCAGGTGCGCAGGATCTCTTCGGCCTCCTGCCCCTGCACGCTGTTTTTGTACTGCGGATGAATATTGGTTTTCATGGCTCACATCCAGCTATACAGGCGTCCGGGGTTGAACAGCCCATCCGGGTCGAAGGCTTTTTTCAGCCGCTGCTGAATCAGCTTCAGCGCCGGCGCCTGCGCAGGCATCACCTCGCCCAAGCGGTCACCGCCGCGGAACAGAGTGGCCTGACCGCCAGCCGCCGCCGCCAGTTGCTCGATCCGTTCCCGGTCTGCATCGCCGCGGTACCAGCGCTGGGCGCCGCCCCAGTCGATCAGCCAGTCGCCGTCGAGCGGCAGGGGTTCCGCGCTTGAACGGATGGAGAAACGCCACAGCGGGGCTTCGGACTCGAAGAAGTCGAGACGCTGGTCGCGCAGCGCCTGCCAGAACGCCTGATCATCCGCCAGCAGCTCTCCGCCCCACTGGCGTACCGTGGCGTCGACGGCCGTGCGGGCCCCCGACAGGCGCAGGTAAAGACGACCGTCGAGCCAGCACGCGGCCGACAGCGGTTTCGGTTCGCCTGCGCGCGCGTTCATCAGCTGCACCGCCTCGGCCATGCCGGCCTCTGTCACCAGGGTCAGGGTCTCGGCAGGCTTGGGCAGTACCTTCAGGCTGACCTCGGTGATCAGCCCCAGGGTCCCCATGGCGCCGGCCTGCAGCCGCGAGACATCGTAACCGGCGACGTTCTTCATAACCTGCCCCCCGAAGCGGAGCTCGTCGCCAAGACCGTTGATCAGCCGGATACCCAGCACCTGATCGCGCACCGAGCCCCACCAGGGCCGACCTGGCCCCGACTGGTTGCAGGCCAGGGTGCCGCCAAGCGTCGCGCGACCGCTATAGAGCGGCGGTTCGAACGACAGCATCTGCCCATGCTCGTCCAGTACTGCGGAGATCTCCTCGAGCGGCGTACCGGCGCGGGCCGTCAATACCAGTTCCACCGGCTCGTAGCTGACGATGCCGCGATGACGGCCGACCTCGAGTGGCCGCCCAATGGCCTCGCGGCCCATGAACCGCTTGCTTCCGCCGCCGCGAATATCGAGTTTGGTTCCGCTCTGACGCGCCTGCAGGATCTGCTCCTGCAGCTGTTTGCTGATATCGCTCATCTCAGGCTCCCACGGCTTCGGGGGTGGATTCGATCGACCGGTACTCCTGGCAGCGGCGCAGCGTCGGCACCCCCTTGCCGGGATTCAGCGTTCCCTGTGGATCGAACGCGGCCTTGATCGCGTGGAACTGGCTCAGTTCCTGGTCGTTGAACTGCACCGGCATCTGACGAATCTTTTCGATCCCGACGCCGTGCTCGCCGGTGATGCAGCCGCCGACCTCGACGCAAAGCTCGAGTATCCTGGCGCCGAACTCTTCGGTTTTCTCGAACTCGCCCGGCACATTGGCATCGAACAGGATCAGCGGATGCAGGTTGCCGTCGCCGGCATGGAAGACATTGGCCACCCTGAGGCCATAGTGTTCCGACATCCGCTCCATCTCGGTCAGAACATGCGCCAGCTGGCCGCGCGGGATAGTGCCGTCCATGCAGTAGTAGTCCGGCGAAATGCGCCCGACCGCCGGAAACGCCGATTTGCGGCCTTTCCACAGCAGCGCCCGCTCGGCCTCGTCATGGGAGGTGCGGACCGAGGTGGCGCCGAGCTGGCCGAACAGGGTCTCGACCGTTTCGATATGCTCCTGCACCTCCTCCGCCGTTCCATCGACCTCGCACAGCAGCAGCGCCCGCGCATCACGGGGATAGCCGGCCCTGGCGAAGTCCTCGGCCGCCTGGATGGCATGGGTGTCCATCATTTCCAGCCCGCCCGGAATGATGCCCGCGGCGATGATGCCGCCGACCGCATCGCCGGCCGTCTGCACATTATCGAACCCGGCCATCACCACCCGCGCCCGCTCCGGCGTCGGCAACAGCTTCACCCGCACTTCGGTGACGATGCCGAGCAGTCCCTCGGAACCGGTCATGAGGGCCAGCAGGTCCATGCCGACACTGTCGAGCCCCTCGCCGCCGATCTGTACCCGCTCGCCCTCGACCGTGAGCATTTCGACGCTGAGAATATTGTGCACCGTCAGGCCGTACTTGAGACAGTGCACGCCACCGGAGTTCTCGGCCACGTTTCCGCCAATGGTGCAGGCGATCTGGGACGAGGGATCGGGACCGTAATAGAGGCCGAACTCGGCCGCTGCCTCGCTGATCGCCAGGTTCCGTACGCCGGGCTGTACCCGGGCGCTGCGCGCCAGCGGGTCGATCTCGAGAATACGGTTGAACTTCGCCAGCGACAGCACCACCCCTTCGGCATGGGGCATGGCGCCGGCGCACAGGCCGGTGCCGGCGCCGCGCGCCACCACCGGCACCTGCTCGCGGTGGCAGATGCGCAACACCTCCTGCACCTGCTCGACGGTTTCCGGCAGCACCACCAGCATCGGCCTTTCGCAGTACATCGACAGGCCGTCGCACTCGTAGGGGCGCAGCGTTTCGTCGTCGCTGATCACGTACTCCGGATCGATGAAGCGCCGAAAGCGTTCCGCCAGCTGTGCCTTTCTTGCGTTGTTCAGATTGCTCATCGGGGCTCTCCGAATCAGATTTATTTAGCGAAGCGTTGGCCTACCCCTGATGACGGCGCCAGTAATCGATGCCGGCCTGGGCACAGGCCATGTCCTGTTGCGGCGTACCGGAACTGATGCCGATACCGCCGACCACGGCGCCGTCGACTTCGACCGGCAGACCGCCGCCGACCACGCTGAGGCGTCCGCCAAGCGCCGTATGGATGCCGAACACCAGATTGCCCGGCGTACAGGCCTGGTTGTATTCATGGGTCGCCTTGCGCGCAGCGGCCGCGGTAAAGGCCTTGTCCTGGGCGACGGTGATACTGGTCACCTTACCACCGTCCATACGCTCGAAGGCAATCAGATTGCCGGACTCGTCGGTGACGGCGATGCACATCGGCACCCCGATCTCGCGGGCATGGGCCGCCGCGCCTTCGATCATCAAAGCGGCATCGGCCAGATCAAGCCTTTTAATTGACAACATCTTTTTCCATTCCTGTTCGACAGAAAATTTCGTGTATTGCTTCTTTGACGGCCAAAGTGCGCATGGAACCGCAGGATGGGTGAAGCCGCAACGGCACCAAGCTGCCGGTACGCAGCGGAATGACTGCGGCGCAACCCATCATAGGTGCCGAAGGCGCCTTGGTATGGGTTGTACTGCGTTTTTCGCCACCGGCAACCCCATGCCAACCGAAACCAATCGATCTGGAATACGATCGATATGACGGGTTACGCGATGCCCGGTCGGCGTGGATACCGTTGAAGCCCGGACGGATGCATCGCTTCACCCATCCTACGATTCATCCCGTTGCACTCAGCTTCGCTTCGCGGCGCCAGTGGTGCAGCAGCGGTTCGGTATAGCCGTTGGGCTGTTCGCAGCCCTTGAAGATCAGGTCGCAGGCCGCCTTGAAGGCAACGCTGCGGTCATAATCCGGATCCATCTTGCGATAATTCGGATCACCGGCATTTTGGTTGTCCACCACCGCCGCCATCCGATGCAGCGTGTCCATCACCTGATCGTCGGTGCAGATACCGTGCAGCAGCCAGTTGGCCAGGTGCTGGCTGGAGATGCGCAGCGTCGCGCGGTCTTCCATCAGGCCGGTATTGTGGATATCGGGCACCTTGGAGCAGCCGATACCCTGGTCGACCCAGCGCACCACATAGCCGAGAATGCCCTGGACATTGTTGTCGAGCTCGGCCTGGATCTGCTCCGGTGCGAGTCGCAGATCCCCCAGCAGCGGTGGCGTCAGCAACAGGTCGAGACTGGCACGGGGCCGCTGCGCCAGCTCGGTCTGGCGCGCCGCCACATCGACCTGGTGGTAGTGGATCGCATGCAGCGTCGCCGCCGTCGGCGACGGCACCCAGGCGCAATTCGCAGCGGCCTGGGGGTGGGCGATTTTGGCCTCCATCATCCGCGCCATCTCGTCCGGCATAGGCCACATGCCCTTGCCGATCTGCGCCACGCCCTGCAGGCCGCACTCGAGACCGATATCGACATTGCGGTCCTCATAGGCCCGGATCCAGGGCTGTGCCTTGATTGCCTCCTTCGGCAGCACCGGACCCGCCTCCATGCAGGTATGGATCTCGTCGCCGGTCCGGTC